>JAOTWK010000388.1 GCA_029862935.1 Gemmatimonadota bacterium
CCTCCGAGCAAGACCGATAGGGCCACGGACTCACGCCGCGCCGCCAGGTCCCACACGGCCATTTCTGCGGCTGCCCGCGCCATCCGATGCCCGCGGATCGCGGCGTCGAGCCGCTCATGGCATTCCTCCGGCCGCGACAACGGAATGCCCACGACCCTCGGTGCGACCCAATCGCGGATGGCGAGCCAGGCGGTGTCGACGGTTTCCGAGGAGTAGTGGGGCGTTTCTCCCGCGACGCACTCGCCCCATCCCTCGACGCCTTCCCGGTCTTCGAGCCGAACCAACACCACGCGGCGTACATCTGTGGATCCGCTCGAGATGTGGAACGGCTCCCGGAGTTGAAGGGAGATTTCCCGGAGCGACAGCTCAGCGATCTCAATCATCGCGCTCGAGAAGGTAGGTGCCACCGAGCGTTCCGGGACCGGATGCAAAGCCGCGCACCTCGTAGCCACGAGCGAAGTAGTGCGTGAACCATTCCCGCGTCACGGCGCGCCAGTGTCTGGCGTCCTCGGGTTGGCGCCGCTTGAGATCCTGGATGTCCGGTGGAATGCCAATACGGACCATCGGATCCGTCGGTGGGGTTCGTGTCGTCCCGTCGGAAAAGGGAACCAGCAGCGGCGCATCGTCCGCTCGAGGGGGTGAGGTGCTGACGGGTGGCGCGTCGACGGGCCAGTTCACGACCAACCGATCGCTCCCGATGATGCTGTCGGTGCGGCTCATGGGGTTCTCTCCGTACATGTCCTCCACGTATTCGATGACACGGGTTCCCAGTAGCGTCACGTTCAGGTGCGCGTTCCGTGCCACGAGTGGATCGAAGGACCACTGCACCCGCCGCACGCCGAGGGCAGCGACCCGGTTCCGCTGGGCGAGCTTCAGCGTCCGCCCGATGCCCGTGTCTCTTCGGTCCTCCCGCACCGCCAGCATGTGGGACCAGTGGGTCAACTCCCCCTGCCGGAGGCCGGTCAGCCCGAAGACAAATCCGGACAACGATCCATCGGGCGCGAAGCCCCCGATGGCAATCCCGCCCATCTTCTGAGCGATCATCAGCATGGCAGGGGGCACGAGCTCCCGGAAATCGTCTCCCCAGGTCGCTCGTTGCAGTGCGACGCATTGTCCGTAATCCTCGTGGGTCGAGAGATCACGAACTGTGACGCCGGGCGCCGATGGCGTCTCGCTCTTGCGGTGTTCCCGGCGGTGCGATTGCATTCCTAGGCATCCTCGGCAGGCGGGCCCACCCCGATACTACTACGACCGTCCCAGTGGCGGTATCACGTAGGGAGTGGCCGCATTGCGCAGGAAACTCGTGCCCGGTGCCGTCGGTCTCCAGACCACCACTCGGCCATCATCGTTTGCTCCTTCGTTCTCTTGGGGGAATTCATGACCCATTCAGGCGGATTCGGTGCGTGCCTGCTTGCCGCCTTCACCATCGCCGCGACGGGCGGCGCCGTGGCACAAGAGCAGCGACCGAGAAGCGTGGAGCCGGCGCCCGATCGGCGGGCCGATGAAGGGGACGGGCCGCATGAGAGGTTGATCCTGCGCGGCGTGACGGTGATCGACGGTACGGGTGCTCCGCCGCGAGGACCCGTCGACATCGTGATCGAGCGGAATCGCATCGCCGAGGTTCGGAGTGTTGGCGCACCGGGTGTCGCCATCGAGGACCGACGACGACCGGGAAACGCGACGCGTGAGATGGACCTGGCCGGGATGTACGTGCTACCGGGATTCGTGGACGTTCACGCGCACATTGGGGGTACGGGACAGGGCACCCCGGCCCAGTATGTGTACAAACTCTGGATGGCACACGGAGTCACGACGATCCGCGACCCCGGGTCGGGAAACGGGGTGGACTGGACGCTCGCAGAGCGCCAACGCAGCGCGAAGAACGCGATCGTGGCGCCGCGGATCTTCGTGTACGCCCGGCCTGGCGCAGGGTGGGACCGTGGGCCTATCAACTCGGCCGAACGGGCCCGGGAATGGGTCCGTTGGGGGGCAGGGAAGGGCATCGACGGCCTCAAGCTGGACGCGCACGACCCGGAGATCATGGCCGCGCTCATCGATGAGGCCAGGCGCCACAAGCTGGGAACCCAGGCCCATCTCAGTCAGATGGGGGTGGCACGGATGAATGCGCTCGATGCCGCCCGGCTCGGATTGGGTTCCCTGGAGCATTGGTACGGCCTGCCCGAGGCGCTCTTCGCCGACCGGACGGTGCAGGACTTCCCCGCTGACTACAACTACAACGATGAATACCACCGGTTTGGCCAAGCGGGGAGGCTGTGGGCCCAAGCGGCGGCTCCGGGAAGTGAGCGCTGGAATACGGTACTCTCCGAACTCCGCGATCTCGACTTCCAGCTGAACCCGACACTCACGATTTACGAGGCCAACCGGGACGTCATGCGGGCGCGGGAAGCCGCATGGCACGACGAGTACACCCTGCCCTCGCTATGGCAGTTCTACCAGCCCTCCCGGGAGAGTCACGGTTCCTACTGGTTCGATTGGACCACCGGCGACGAGATCGCGTGGAGGCAGAACTACCAGAAATGGATGGTATTCCTCGAGGCGTACAAGAACCAGGGCGGGAAGGTGTGCACGGGCTCGGATGCCGGGTTCATCTACAAGCTCTACGGCTTCGCATTCATCAGGGAGCTGGAGCTGCTACAGGAAGCGGGCTTCCATCCTCTGGAAGTGGTGCGAGCGGCCACGCTGTGCGGGGCAGAACAGCTCCACGCCCCCAAGAGCCAAGCCATCGCGTTCGGACTCATCAAGCCCGGTCTGCTCGCGGACCTCGTGGTTCTCGAGGAAAACCCTCTGGAGAATCTCAAGCTGCTGTACGGTACCGGTACCGTGAGACTGGCCGAGGACACCGGTGAGGTCGTTCGGGTTGGTGGCGTGCGCTACACGATCAAGGACGGGATCGTCTACGACGCTGCGCAGCTGCTCGCGGACGTTCGTCGGATCGTGCAGGAGGCCAAGGCACTCGAGGCACGCTGACCCGGGCGAGGGGGCCCGCGCTCCGCCGCTACGGCGCGAGTGGTCTGATCAGCACGCGGTTCGAGGCAAAGAGCGGAATCAGCAGACGCTTGCGCTTACGGTCGATGCCGATGTCCGCTGGAGTCTCCACATTGGTCACCGCGGTGACGTAGAGTCCGCCACCTTGCATGCGGTACACCGCGCTCCCTTCCCAGCTCGACATGAGATAGCTGCCGTCGGCATCGACGGCTATCCCGTCCAGTTGACCACGTTCAGGAGCGGGGAGGCCGCTGATCTGTCCCGTTTCTGCATCGATCAGGATGACCCGGCCGGTGCGGTAGGTGACGACGACGATCCGTCCCTTGTCGACGACGATGCCGTTCGGTCCCCCCAGGGCCGAGCCGCTCACCAGGGGCTCCGGGGTTCCCGAAGCATCGAATCGGATGACTGCGTCGGTGCCCCTGGATTCGAGCCCACCGGCCCCGGCTCGGCGCCCACCGTCAGTGACGTACACGGTGCCGTCGGAGGCGAGAGCGACGTCGTTGAGAGACGTGGCGCCCGGCACAACCCAACTCCCGATTGCCGCCCCGGTCGCGCGATCGAACAGGCGGACGGCGTCGATGTCCGCGACGAACAACGTGTCGCCACGGATGGCCATGCCCTTTGGGGCGTGCAGTATCACGTCCGGGGTCGTGCCGTCGATCCACTTCAGCGCCTCGAGGCTGCCGTCCGGGGCCAGGCGCGAGACGAAACCGTTCGCGTCCGTTGCGAGCGGTGAACCGTTGACGTTCGTGACCAGATACCGATCGGCGACGTGGTCGTGGATCACCGACTCGGGCGAACGCAATCCGACGTCGGCAACCGTGATGAGCCGGTCGGCCGGCTGCTCGGCCTGGCGGTCGCGGGAACAGCCACCGGTCCACCAGAGGAGCGCTGCCGTTAGCACCACGAGTCGGAACAAGCCCGTGAAGGCGACC
>JAOTWK010000389.1 GCA_029862935.1 Gemmatimonadota bacterium
CAACCCATCGGCTTATGAGTCCCTGGACCGTCCTGCTCCTCGGAGTTCTGGCTTTGCAGGACACTGCCGCAGTCCGGATCGTCTTCCTCGACGTGAAGCAGGCAGACGCGACGTAAGCGTCTCGGCCGCACTCTTGAGCGCGATGCTGACTGTCAGTCTCGCTCCCCCTCGCGCGCGACGAGCACCACCTGCGCACGATCCGCCTGGGCGATCTGACGCATGGCGTCTCGGAACGCCTCATACTGCTCGGCCGGGAACGTCGGTTCGTTGACCTCTAGCGACCGGTAGTAGACCAGGATGCCATCCGCTCCCACTTCCGCCCTCGCCGCGTACCGCAGGAACCCCGTTTCCAGCTGGGCCGGGTCCGGCAAGGCCTCGATGACAAAGCCCTCCGGAAGCTCATAGCGGATGGTGTCGGCATCCGCAAACGCGTACTGAAAGAACGCGATGGCCTGCGTTCGTTTCGTGGTGGCCGGAGGGACGAAGGTCCAGCGATGCAGGAGATTGACCGGTAGGAACAGGCGCCTGCCCGTCTCTGCGGCATAGTGCGGCAGCGTCAGCGTCATGGACAAGGCCGCCGCCGGCTTGCGCGCGGTGACCGCCGACAAGTCAGCCCTCACGACGTCGAAGCTGGGCACGTCGATGTACTCGAACAGCCATTCGTGCCCCGAGCGGTTTGCCGCGCGCTGACGAATGTCATCCTGCTGATTGCCCGTGAGGCGCATCTCGATCTGCGCGGTGGCATCGGCCGACGGGTCAAGGCGCACCGTTGCGTTGAGAACTCGCTGATTCTGATACGCCTGGCTTCCGGGCGTGCGGACCAGTTCGCCGCCTCGGGGCCTGACCAGCAGTGCGTAGCGCCCCTCGGTGAACGTCCCCAGGTGCCCAAACGGTGTAGTCTGGTCGGTGTTTTCCAACCAGATCCCTTCGCCGTCATCGAGTTCCACGTAGAGGATCACGTGGTTGAACTGGTTGCTGGGGAAATCGCGGATGATCTCCGGGGCGCGACTGCCCGCTCGAACGAGCGCCGGGAAAGATGGGATGCCGGCCTCCGACAACAGCGCGTGCATGTAGTTGGTGAGTGCCTTGCAGTCGCCGTAGCCGCGCTCGTGGACGTAGGTGGCGTCAAAGGTCTGCCAGCCACCGAGGCCCAGCTGGATACTGACGTAGCGGGTTCGCTCCTGCATGTAGGTATACAGCCGCTGCGCCTTCTCCCGGACGTCGGAGAGCCCTCTCGTGAGCCGGCGGACATCGTTTCTCGCCTCAGGCGGCAGGGTGGTCCGGCCTTCGTTCACGGTGTAGTACCAGCGTCCGAAGTCCTGCCACGAGCGCATGTCGCCCTGCGCCCCCTCGATTTCGAACACGGTCGGGGCCGTATAGACCGCGAAGACCTGTTCCTGCCGCTCAGGCGCGAATGGCTCGACGACCGGCGCTGGTGCTTCCCCGATCTCCCAACGCCGCTTTCTTCTTCGTCCCTCCCGCAACACCGCCGGCTCCAGTTGCCCCCCCCGCACCCAATAGCGGGCGTCGACATCCAGCGGAGTCACCACATCGAAACGGGCAAAGACCACGGGCATTCCCGCTTCCTGCGGACGCCACGTCGGCCAGGTGATCAGCCCGTCGTGTCTGATCTCGTATTCGAACTCGACGGTGTAGGGGTAGGTGTGGTGGTAGAGTCGGGCCACGCGCACCCGCTCATCCTCGTAGAGAGCGTAGCGGGAGATGGCGCTGCGTTCCTCCTGGTCGTCCTTGGTGAGCTTGCGAACGACCTTGCCGTCGGCATCGTATATCCGACCGGTGAGCTGCTTCAGCTGCCGCAGCCGGCCGTCGTGGAAGATGAGCAGTTCGCCGTTGTCACGGCCTTCGGGACGCAGCACGGTCACAGCACGGCGCACCATCTGCGTTGCACTTCCCGGATCACGCACCTCGAAGCGCAGCAGATCCAGGCGCACCACGGCATCCACTCCTCTCACCAGGACAGGGTCGAGCGAAGCCACCGCAAAGGTCTCATCGAAGCCGTCGGGCAGATCTTGCGCGATCGCCCGACCGGCCATTCCCAGCAGGAGCAGGCAGGCTCCCGCGGCCTCGACCCAGCGTCTCATGGCCCTCTTCGTCACTCCATCTCGTTGTCAGGGTCGGTGACGCGCTTCAGCACCACTTGTTCGGCCTCCGTAGCCACGAGCTGCTCGAAAAAGGAGCGGATCTCCTCATAACGTTCCGGCTCGAAGAGCGATTGCCTGATCACCATCTGGTATTGCACCATGAGCACATCGGCCTGCACATCGATCAGCCGCTGATACATCGCACCGTCGTCCGGCAGCCGAATCCGCACGTTACGGGGCGTTTCCTGCACGGCATAGCCTTCGGGCAGCTGGAGCAGGACGCTGTAGACCTGTTGCCGGGGATAAACCAGATCGACGGGGAAGGTTCGTTCGGGAAGCCGCAACGGGTTCGCGCGGAGGCGGCCCAAAGGTGTCGGATTGAAGTAGATGAAGCTGCCGGCCACCTGGGCAAAGGCGGGCACGGTAAACACGGCCTCCGTCTTGAGGTCTTCGTCGACCGCATCCTCGTTCCTGACCGTGCACGAGTCGACCAGCGCGCCGTCAAGGCCGTCGAGCAGGATGTCCCGGGCAAAGGCGTTGGGCGTGTCGGCCCCGCCGAGGGCGCGCCGGTGTTCGAGGGCGCTGTAGCCGCCGTCGGACGTCTGGATCATACCCGTCAACTGTCCGGCGGCGTCGAGCGCGCCGTTGATGAAACGCTGATGCCGGTACTGGTCGGCCGGCGTGATGGCCACCCACGAGGGGTTGGGATGGCGAACCAGAAAGCCCTTGCCGTTGAGCGCTTCGTCGGGCAGCAAGGTATACGGGCGCAACGGATCGGTCGCGTCGAGCAGGTGATCCACGCCGTCGATTGTGACATGGGCCAGCACGTCGTCGAACTGGGACAACAGCGGATAGAGTGACAAGACCTGTCCGTGGCTCCGCGTGCTGATCAGCACCGGGTGAGCCTCGAGTCCGGCCTCGCGCAGCATCGACACCAACAGCAGGGCAATCTCCGGGCTGTTGCCCCTGTGCGCCGCCAAGACGTCGTCGAGATTCTCCTCAAGGAGCACGCCGCGTTTGCCGGTCCAGACCACCGTCGTGCGCACGTAGTCGTACAGGGCTTGCATCTTTTGCGCGGGGTCGGCCATGCCCCCAACGATCGCCCGTGCCTGATCCCGAATGGCGCGATGATCACCGATTTGCCTACCGAAACGCGGGAATGCCATCAATTGCTTGGCCAGTGCGTCCCAGCTCGTCATCACCTTTGTCACGGGCACCTGCGTGACCGGAACATTGACCGTCTCACTCCCGATGGTAACCCGAACCATCGGAGTCGACGGGCGCCCGATTTCGGCGAGCTCGAAGCGGACCTTTGCCCGGAAATCGTCCGGGGTGGTCATGTACGGCTCCCGCCGCAACGCCGGCACGTCCTGCATCACCCACCGGTACTTGATGCCTTGTACCTGCGCCGAAGCATACGCCATCTGGTAGGAACGCTCGATCGCGTTCTCACTCCGCAGATCGATCGTCCAGCGCATCTGCCGGACGTACGGTTCCTGCTCGGCCACGTCCTGTGCGCGCGCCCCCTGCATCACCCACACGTAGCGGTAGATCTCCGGCACCTCGGCGCGAAACTCGCTCCAGAGCACGGGTTCGCTCGTCTGAAAGGTCCAGTCCGGGAAGTACGCTGGATCCGTCGAGAGGATTTTGTATCGATACTCGACGACGGCACCGGGTTGGAGGGCCGGAAGCGTGAACCGCGTCCGCCTCGAGGTGCCGTCGACGTCCTCGTCGAAGATGGATCGCTTGTCCATCTCGTGAATCTCGACGCGGTCGCCTTCCGCCACGATGTACGTGCGGCCCTTGATGTCCGTCACCCACTGCGTCCGGGCTTCGGCCC
>JAOTWK010000390.1 GCA_029862935.1 Gemmatimonadota bacterium
GGGGTCCATTGGCGCCTCCGAGATGTCGGTCACCAAGGCGACGTTCTCGACCGCAGTCAGGCTCGGGATTAAGTTGTAGAATTGAAAGACGAAGCCGACGTGCTCCCGACGGTAACGAGTGAGCGAACTTTCGTCGGCCGCCGTCAGCTCGTGGTCCCGATACCAGACCGTTCCCGAGGTCGGAACATCGAGCCCGCCCAGGATGTTGAGCAAAGTCGACTTGCCACTGCCCGAAGGTCCCAGGAGAACGACGAATTCCGAGGGCCACAGTTCGAGGTCAACGCCCCGCAGCGCGTGCACCTTGACCTCGCCCATGTGGTAGACCTTGGTCACCTGCTGGGCGATGAAGGCAGGCTCGTCACCTGACGCCTTCATCTCAACTCCTCCCAAAGCGTGTGCTCGACGAGGCCACGAACTCTGAGCTCGAACACAAGTCGAAGCGCGAATCCGCTCAGTCCTATTCCTTCTGGCCAGCCAGTACGCTGGATGTGAATCCCCCGGTTTCTTCGGAGAGCGAATTCTGTGACGCCAGTGATTGTGGTAGGAGCATGCTCACTGCAATAGTACATCTCCTCGAACTCGAACGGTGGGAGGTTCCCGTTCGGCTCGAGCGCCATCCTCTAATCGTGCCAATCGAACCATTCCAAGGGTTCGGAGTTGCGTGCGGCGCCAGGCAAGGCGCAGTCTCAGCTGTTAACCAAATGCGGAGTTGTAGGTCATACCTTAGAGGTCGGTCGCGTCGAGACACCCCCTCCGTCTCCGCCGGCCGGCCACGCGCAGGCCTCTATGTCTTACCAATTCAAGCGCGAGCCATTGTCCACGTCCGCGTCGTTCCGATGTCGGATCGGCTACGGAGCATCTTTGAACCGTACTTCATGGTCAATGACCGCTTTCCATACCGAAAGCGAATGATACAGAATGTCGTTTGAAGGGTGGCGAATCGCGCCCGCATCGCCAAACGCTGCTCGCCTCACGTCCTACGCCACACATTTGCCGTACTGTTCCTGCATCGTGGCGGGAGCACAAGAATTTTGCAGCTCATCCTCGGACACGACCACTTGAGTACTACCGAAATCCACTTGAACCTAGCGCGTAAGAGATTCAAAGGGTCAATCGAAAGATCGTCAATATACAGCGTCAACGCCGGGCACGAGTCGAGGGCTGGTGAGGATCCGCGCCTGAGGGTTTGAGCAGGCGGAACTGGGCATTGGCAGCTCTGGCCGTCTGCTGGGACACACCTTTCGCGTGTCGGCCGTGATGGCTGACTCGTGGGTGCCGACTAGCTAGACAGCCATTCCGGGAATCCCGGGTGAGTCGTCGATTCGCGCGGGGGCGACGGGGGGCGCCCGGGTGGGCAGGCCGAGGCACTCGAGGATGGCCCGGGTGGCCGTAGGGGGATGGATCTGGGCGATGATGCGCATGCGCGCCTGGATTAACGGTGCGTCCCATCGGCCGGCTGCTGGTCGGTCGCCTGTGTAGGCGGATTCTCTTTCGCGGCACGGTCTTCTAAATTCGGATCAGCCGTGTGGGGCGAACCGAACTCACGAAACCCTTCGAGTCTTCACTTGTGGGCGAGGAACAGGTGCCACGCAAATCAGATCCCCAACCTCATCAACGAGATGCGGGTGGCCTGGCCGAATCCGGTGGTGCTGTCCGGTATCAGGACACGGGTGTATCCGACCGGGAGTGAAGGGTTTGACGTCAGCGCGAGGCTGACACGGCACCCGCCGGGTCCGATTCCCCGACACCGCGCCTGCGAACCAAGAGCACCGATCCCCGGCCGCCGCACCAACAAACCTTTGGGAAAAAAAGAGTTCGCTGCGTGGCGCGTGAGATGGTCTCGCTGGCACGGGTCTTGAAACCCTGATGGATCACGGGTGCCACTTGAACGCCACGAAATCCATCCATCGTGCGCCTGCCAGGGCCGCTGATGCGCCGCGCATCTCCAAATGCCTTTCGCATTGGCGTGCCCCGGTCATGGCTCTGCTGCTGTCCGTGCTCTGGGCCAGCGCCGCCTTCGGCGGCATCGCGGTCGACGGTTCCAGCAGCACCACGGGGAGTGCGACCACCCTGACCTGGCCGCACACCGTGGGCGACGGCGCCGACCGCTTCCTCATCGTCGGCGTGTCGATCCGCAACGCCGGCCGCACCGTCCAGGGGATCACCTACGGGGGAACGCCGCTCTCGCTCGTCGGGGCGCAGAACAACCACGACAACGCGGTTCGTGCGGAGATCTGGTCCCTCGCCTCCCCATCCACCGGCACCGCCAACGTCACCGTGACGCTGAGTGGCGGCGCGAAGATGATCGGCGGAGCCGTGTCGTTCTTCGGAGTGAATCCCGCCGCGCCGCTGGGGACCTACGCATCAGCGTTCTCGACGGACACGGGCACGTTGGACCCGTCCGTGACGCTGTCGAGCGTGGCCGGCGAAGTGGTGGTGGATGTCCTCGCGTCGGAGGGCTCGGCCGGATCGTTGACACCCTCGGCCGGCCAGACGCAGCGCTGGAACCTTTTCTACGGAACCAGCGGCGGGGATGTGGCAGGGGCAGGCGGCACGGCCCCGGGCGCCGCCTCGGTCACGACGACGTGGTCCGCGCCCTCGAATGCGAAATGGGCCATGGCGGCCGTGCCGCTGCGGCCGGCGCCCACCGCTCCCACCACGCTGTACCTCAAGGGTGACGGGGTACCCCAGGGCTCGCTCCTCGGGCAGGCGCCAACGCTGAGCGCCCTGCCCAACTACACGCCCGGGCGGGATGGCTTTCCCGGCCTGTTTCTCTACAAGACGAACAACGGCTGGAACGAGACCGATCCTGCGATGCACCAGCAGTGGGTCGCGGCGGCCGACGGACCGGATCTCGACGGCCCCGTCAGCCTGACGTTCTGGAGCGCGATCAAGAACTTCAATACCGGCAAGCGCGGCGAGATCGAAGCCTACCTACTCGACTGCGCATCCGACGGGTCAAGTTGCTCGCTGATCGCCCAGGGCACGAAGGACATCTCCGACTGGAGCGGCGGCTGGGGTTCCTGGAACCGGTACTCCATCGATTTCGGCAACGTGACCTACGCGGTTCCGGCGGGACGCTCGCTTGCGCTCAAGCTGGTCGCCGGCAACAGTGCCGACGACAACATGTACCTGGCCTTCGACACCACGAGCTACCCCAGCCAGCTGACCGATGACGCCGTCTCGGACATCGTGATCGATTGCAACTTCAGCGATTGGTCCGACGCCGAGGGCGCCGAGTTCAACGTGATCGACCAGGGCGGGCCCGACGATTGGAGCAATCCGACTCGACTCGATCTGACGAGGTTCGCGGTCTCGAGTAACGCGGTGGATACCTTCCACGTCCTGTTCGGTTTCGACGACGCGCCGCCGCTCCAGGCCACCGCCGCGACGCTGATCGATACCGACCTCGACGGGTACGTGAATGCCGCGTTCGTCGCGACCATGGACGCCGGCAGCGCCGCGGTGGAGCTCTACTCGTGCGACGACATGCTGCTCGACGGCTGCGGAAGCGCCGTGCTGGAGACAAGCTACCCGCAATCCTCTTTCTGTCAGGGCAGTGCCGCCGGACCCTGGGACAACGATTGGTTGCTGGAAGCGACCCTGCCGTTCAACGATCTGGGCTTTGACCCCGACGATGTGGTGCTCACGGCGCTGGTGTCCTATGCCGCGGCGAACCTGCTGACCTCGCCCAAGGATTCGATCTTCGGAGCGTCCGGCCAGGCCTACGGGGCTCGCGTTTACTTCGACCCTCAGCTCGGCCAGGCGAAGGCGTCAGATCCTCCCGGCCTCAACTTCCTCGTCCGGCGCGACAGCGACCCCGCGGCCGTGAGAACGGCAACCGCGTACGAGAGCGTGCTTCAGGCGCCGTTCGATGACGACCCCGGCACACTGAGCGATGGGCAGGTCTACTATTACGTCGTCGAGCGAGAAGG
>JAOTWK010000391.1 GCA_029862935.1 Gemmatimonadota bacterium
TCACCACAATCAAGCGCAAGAGACGCTGCGCTCCGGAAAAGAACAGAGCGATCTGGTTCGAGGTCCGGCGGCGTGGCTTCAGCCGCACGTCGCTCGAGGTCAGCAGCCTGTCGGAACGCCTTGCTCGCCCCGTGGGAGTCGCCCTCCCGAAGCCTGAACTGGCCTTGTTCGGCCAAGTCCATTGCCTGCCGATGCAGGTCTCCTACGTCGTCACTCATCGGTCCACCAAGCGTGCAATGGGTTTTCCGAACTCGACTACCACGACGATGCCCGGCAGTCGACCTGAGGAAACCGCGATTTGCTGTGTCTTTTCTCTTACTCTCCTGCCGATCTGCCCCGGGTCTCCACGGCGGATGCCCGAAACCTCTAGCCTGGACTTTGCGCTGAAAAGGGTGCCGTCGGCGGGGCCCATCCAGTAGTCGAAGCCATTGCCCTTGCGGGAACGCTCCACAACTGAGTGCCCTCGCATATCCCTGACGAGCAGAATGGCGACCCCGTAGGCACCCTGCTCGGTGGCGAACTGCTCGTCTGCCCACGACCGCCTAGCCTGTTCTGTAACCAGCTGCCAGATCATGGCGTAGGAACGGTCTTGATCGCCATCCACGGCAAGATACGTCGGGCTAGTGTGGCCGCAGTCATCAAGGCAGACCGAGGCGGCCTCGGCCATGGCTGCGCCAAGTCGCGCTGTAAGGCCAGGCATACTGCCACGGGCGAGTTCTTCCAGGTCGAGGGTCGGATCTGGCATGATTGGAGTTGGCAGGGACGCGCTCAGGGGCCACAACAGCTACTTGGCCCACGACCAAGACCAGCTGTGAGAACTGAACCCCGCGGGTCAGCGGCTCTGAAACTGACCTGTCGCTCCTCGCCCGCGCTATACAAGAGTACTACTTCCTTGGCTGGACGCAACGCCGCAGATCCCTCGCTCGGAGGACCACAGGGGAGCGCCCTTTCCAGTCTATTGGCAGATCTTAGACGGCAGAGTGCTTTCCGTCACGCAGTGCCGCAACTGCCCACTCAAAACGCTCAACGAGTTCTCCCACCTGTGCTCGGTAGAAAACGCCGGCAGCGCCATGGCGGGAAGCCGGCCGCCTACCGCGTGCAGGTGCGCGCCCGCAAGGCAGGACCGTGGCGCGACGTGGGCTCCACCGTCGAGCCCGCCATCACGCTCTACAACCAGGAAAGCGGCACCGAGCTCAACTACCGCGTGCTCGCCGTGAACCGCGCGGGCGAGGGCAGCCCGAGCGCCGCGGTGACGGCGGTGCTGTAGCCGGTCGGCGGCTGGACCGGTCGGTTTCGCGGCGGCATACTTGGACGGACCGAACGCAGCTTCCCATATCGACCAGGACCCCATGATAACCCGCCGTGCGGTTCCGTGGTGCTCGGTTCTTCTCATCACTGGGCTCGCGTGCGCCGCGTGCGCGGGCGGCGACGCGCGCTCGGAGTGGCCGGGCACCATGCGCGACAGCGCCAGCGTCACCATCGTGTCCAACCCGGCGACCGGGGTGTGGACGGACGCCGAGGCGTGGGCGCTGGACCAGGATCTCTTCATCGGTGAGACCGAGGGGGATCCCGCCTACCTGTTCGGCCACATCACGGGGATCTGCGTCGCGTCCGACGGGACGATGTACGTCGTCGATCAGGGCGCGTCGTCCATCCGGGTGTATGCGAGCGACGGCGCGTTCGTCACCGCGTTCGGTGAGCGGGGCGCGGGACCGGCCGGATTGGGCATGAGCCTGGGCCCCTGCCTCATGGGGCCGGGCGACACGTTGGCGATTCCCGACATGCAACAGTTCCGCCTGAGTCGCTTTGCGCCCGACGGCGCGAGTCTCGCCGGCTGGCGGTTCGACATCGGGAGCGGCATTCCGATCGGCTGGGGCATCACCGCGTCCGGCCGCATCGCCACGCAGCTCCGGTTCGGCATCCTGGGGCCGGCGCCGCCCGGAACGCCCGATGCCATCGTCTGGTTGAGCCCCGACGGATCACCGGGCGATACCCTCGTCCGGTTCCCACCGGGCGACGCCGTCACGCGTCTCGAGGTGGGCGCCCGGTACACCCTGCTCGCACCCACGCCAACGTGGACTCTCACACCCGAGGGCGACGTGTGGTACGGCTCGAGTGGCGCGTACCGCATCACCCGTTACGACGCGACCGGCACGCCCACCCGCATCATCACCAAACCGTTTGAGGCGGCGCCGATGACGGATCTCGATCGCCAACTCATCGGCGATGCCATCCGACAGGTCTTCCCCGCGGCACTGATCCAGAACGTGATGGGCGGGCTCCACTTCGCCGCCGTGCACCCGGCCTACTTCCGATTCCTGCCGGGGCCGGAGGAGACGCTGTGGGTGCAGCACGTCGTGCGGCCCGGCGCGCTCCCGGAATTCGAGCGGGAAGCGGCGCGCTTCGGGCCGGAAGACCCCGAGGTGTTCCTCGCCGATCCGCGGCTCAGGTTGGGCGCCCCCGACTGGGACGTGTTCGATGCCGAGGGCAGGTTCCTGGGCGTGGTGGCCATGCCGGAGCGGTTTACGGCCATGCGGTTCGTGGGCGACGCGCTGTACGGCGTGTGGCGGGACGATGTGGACGTGGAGTACGTGATGCGGCTCCGACTGGTGAAGGGGAGGGGAGGAGGCTGACGGTCCGAGGCCAATGGTGTCAGCCCAGCACCACCCTCGCATCAATCCGCACGGCGCGCTCTCCTCACACGCCGTACGCCCCACCAGCCGAGGCCGGCCACCGCGAGCCACGGGGCGAGGAACACGACCAGGTAGATCAACCACGCCACCGAGGTGGAAAGCACCTCAACCGCCTGACGAAAGGCTTCGGCGATGGGCGTGCCGATGCCGGACGACGCCAGCGCGCCGGGCTCCATGAGGGTGAGATTGATGGTCGAGTAGGCGACGCGCTGGTCGTAGTACCGACGCTCTCCCTTGAGCAGCTCGATCTCCGCGGTCACCCGGCCCAGCTCGCGCTCGACCTCCAAAACGTCCGAGAGATCCCCGGTCTGCGACGACAACAGGCGTCGGAGCCGCGCGGCCGTCTCCTCCTTGACCGCCAGGCGCGTCTCCAGATCGGCGTACGCCTTGGTGACGTCTTCCGTGTGCACGGCCTCGCGCTCCACGCTGCCGAGCCGCCGCAGCTGCGCGAGCGTCTCCACGAAGCGCGGTGTCGGGACGCGGAGCGACACCGTCGCATGCTCCTTCCCTCTAACATCCTTCGTGATCCGACTGTCCGCCACGAGGCCGTCGTGCGCGGTCGCGATCCTTTCGGCCTCCTCCAACGCGCCCCGAGCGCTGTCGACCTCGACCTCGAGATCGGCGGTGCGGATCAGCTTCTGCTCCGTCCACATCGATTGGGCAACGGCGTCCGCCGCGGGGAGCGCGGTGGGTGCGAGGGCTTCTGACGCCACGACCGCGGCGTCGGTCTGACGGCTCATCAGGGCGACCTCTTGGCCGGCCTCGCCGCAGGCGAGTGGCGCGACGATCAAGAGCACGCCGCATGCGCGCAGTGTCCGCATTGTCACCTGGCCTCCGTCGAGTTGCCCCTGACGATCTACGTCGTCATCTTGGCCGCCGCCACCTGCTCCACGATCCGCACGTCCTTCTGCGTCCGCACCTCGAGACGCACCGCGCGGCCCTCGGCGTATTTCTTGGCGCCGTCGATCAGTGTGAGCACGGCCGCGGGAAGCCCACTCGTGTGGGCGGCCTGCACAGCCTTTTCCCCCAGGGCGAACCCGGCAATGAAGTGCCCACGGCACGGCGTGAGCCACACGACCGTCCGCTTCCGTTGTTGCAGCCGGAGCGCCCAGCCCCACTTCTGGCCACCGTACTTCCACGTCTCGGTGAGCGGTGGGTACGCCGAGCCCAGCCGTTCCACGAGGGTCTCCCAGTGCCGAGCCGCTCGGCCGAGCGTCGTGACCAACTGATCGGTCCGTG
>JAOTWK010000392.1 GCA_029862935.1 Gemmatimonadota bacterium
CTGGAGGAGCCGTTCGGCAACTCGATCCACCAGACGCGCTCGGCGTAGCGCGGGTTGCGGGGCGATGGCCAGGGTCTATCTCGCGAATCGGAGGAAATAGACAATGCCTTTCTATCTCCACGAAGCTGACATACTTCCCGACGTTGCCGAGCTTCGATCGGTGTTGATCGTGCTGTGCCGCTTCTGCCCCGCGGCGAGCCTGGCCGTGAAGGAGAACAAGCCCTATTTCGAACCCTTCAGGAGACTACTGAGAACGGGGTCGTACGAGTCCTACATTCAGACGCTCAAGCGTCGCTTGGAACACCAGGGTATCCAAGCCGCCGTATTCGACAGCAAACTGCCGCACCAGTTCGTGGCCTGCATGTGGACTGAGCGGCGCCGGAAAGCCTTTGCCCGAAGAGCGTCACAGTTTGACGGGGTGGTGGTGCTGGGATGCGAAGCTGCCGTTCAGACCATGCGTGACGCCCTGAGCGCAACAGACTGCAAAGTGATACCGGCTATGGAAGAAGAAGGCGTCATGAACGTGGTGCCTACCGTGAGCTTCTCAGGGAAGTTGTCGCTGAAGGTGAAAGGCCTGAGTCCAGTCGAGCTGGGGCAATCGAAGCCTGCCACGACGTGGGCTCCACAGTGATCCTGCCCTGCAGCCTCTGCGCCCACGCCCGCCGTATCCGAGCGTTGGTGGGAGGTGCGGGGGCCGGATTCCACTTCCCAGGGCAACTCCCACGGGCTGGCGACGACTAGTGGTAGCACGAAGAGCGCAGTGGCTGGTAAGTTCTCGCGTGCTAGCCAACGGCGCAGATCCGGCGCAGCTCCGCGCACATGTCACTGCGCTCGAGAGGGAGCGGCACCCGGTGTCGTCCGCCGCCGCCCTCGCCGCCGCGGCGCAGCTCGTTGCGGACCAGCTCGCCGCGATGGGCGTCCCTGTGGAGCGCCACGAGTTCCGGTTCCGCGGCCGCCGATACCACAACGTCGTCGGCGCGCGCCCCGCGCAGGATGAGCGTCTGCCACACGTCCTCGTCGGTGCGCACTTCGATACGGTCTCAGGTACCCCCGGCGCTGACGACAATGCGAGCGGGGTCGCGGCGATGCTGGAAACCGTTCGCCTCCTTGCGGACGTCGAGCTCAATGCGGCCGTGGAATTCGTGGGCTTCAACTTGGAGGAGCCGCAAGGGCTCGCGTATCGCATCGGCAGCCGTGCGTACGCTGCGGATGCCCGGCGCCGCGGCATCAGGTATCGCGGTGCGTTCGTGCTCGAAATGGTCGGCTACACTGACTTGGGCCCCGGAAGCCAGAGTGTGCCGCTGCTGCTCTTCTGGAAGCGCGTACCGAAAACAGGGACCTTCCTGGCGGCGACGGGTCACCGCCGGTCGGCAAGGCTACTCAGAAGGTTCGTTGGCACTGCTCGGAACGCCGTCCCGGATCTCCAGGTCGTCACCTTCCGCACGCCATTCAAAGGATGGCTCGTGCCCGATACGCGGCTTTCCGACAACGCTTCCTTTTGGGACGCCGGTTACCCAGCGCTGATGCTCACCGATACGGCGTACTTGCGGAACCCCAACTACCATCGTGTCACCGATAGTATCGAAACTCTCGATTTCGGGTTCATGGCAAAGGTGACGGACGCGGTGGCCGCCGCGGTTGTACGGGAAGCCGGGCTCAGAGAATGAGCACCCAGCGTTTCAACCTTCTGGCCCCATCAACTATCTAATTCGACAGTCGTGTCCCTTCGGAGAGTCACATGAAGAACTATCAGATGCACCTGCTGGCCATCGCGTCAACCGCGGTGGGGTTCGGCCTGCTGGCCGTCCATGCCAAACCGGATCGTTGGTCGCTGCTCCACGCCGAGCAGCAGCGGCAGGCGGAAGTCGTCTTCGAACAGACGCTGGACCTCCGACCGGGAGGCACGCTCTCGGTGGACGTGGCGGATGCAGATGTGATCATTGAGACGGATGGCCGCACCCCCACCATTCGGGTGGAGGTCGAGGCGCATGACCGCGCCTGGGGTCGCACCGTGTTCGAGCGGATGCAACTCGAGGTCCGTGACGAGCAGAACGCCGTCACCGTTACCGCGCGCGATCCCCGCGTCACCGAGCGCGAATGGCGAGAACACCGGGGAGTGGGCGTCGCTGTCCGACTCACGGTCCCGCGAACGCTCGACGTCGAGCTCAAGACGGGCGACGGTGACATCGAACTCAGTTCGCTTGACGGGTCGGTCCGCATCGAGACCGGTGACGGCGACGTCGACGTGGGGAGCCTCACAGGTCCGGACATTTCGATCGAGAGCACGGACGGCGATCTCTACGCCGTCGCGCTCGAGGCCGAGCGCATCCATCTCCAGACGCGCGACGGCGACATCCTGGCGCGCCGGGTTGCCGGCCCGCTCACCGCAACGACCGGAGACGGCGATGTTTCCGTCCATCTCCTGACACCCGCCGAGACGACCATTCGCACTGGGGATGGTGATATCGACCTCACCACGGACGGCCGGTTCGGCTTATCGCTGGATTTGGACGGTGAGGACGTGATCGTGCCGCGGAGTCTCGAGATTGACGGGATCAAGCGTGAGGGTCGGGTACGCGGTGACGTGAACGGCGGCGGCCCATCCATCGTAGCCGCCACTGGAGACGGGACGATTCTCATGCGGGTCGGCGGGTAGCGACTGGGAACGCGGCGGCAGCCGGAAGGATCTCTCCCGATAGTCCTCAGCCCCGAGCGTCATGCGGCGTTCGGGGCTGATCGCCAATCATTTCACCAGCCGCTCCGACACCGATTCCAAACTGGACAATTCCCGTCCTTGGACCGGCAGGTCACCAGCCCCATTATGCTGAGGGAATTGAGACTTGCCGGTGGCCCTTTACGGCCCCGCATCCAGCGCGACGCTCCCCGCCTGGACGCGACTCCGGCAAGCCAGAGGATCGACGACACCGTGCGCATCGCGAAGGGAACCGTCTCCGGCCCAAACCCGGCCCCCTGCCCCCAACGCCGCGAATGGGTTAGCTCAGGAGGTGTGATGCGTCTCCTCGTCGTCCCCACCGCCGCATTGGCTATTCTTGCACTGCCCTGCTCCAGCCAGGCGCAGGTCGGCCGCGGTCGGGATTCGGTGCTCCACACAACGAGCGTCGCCGCCGGACACTACGGCGCCAGCAGCGTCCACCGATTCTTTTTCGGTCGCCACTACCGCGACCTGTGGACCACGCCGATCGCGGTGGAAGTCCTCGACCTGCAGACGGTCGGAGGCGGCCTCACCCCCACCACCGCCGGCGGTGGCAGACAGACCAAGTCACTCCGGTTCCGTGGGCAAAACGGACAGCAGTACGGCTTCCGCTCGATCGACAAAGATCAGTCCGTGCCCCGCCCGGAGCTGCAAGGCACCATCGTCGAGTACATCTATCAAGACCAAACCAGCTCGCAACACCCTGCGGGTCCCGCCGTCGCGGCGGTCCTGATGCAGGCCGCCGGCATCCTGCACACCGAGCCCCGGATCGTGGTGCTGCCGGACGATCCCGCCCTAGGGCAGTTCCGCGAGCGATTCGCCGGAACCCTGGGATTCTTCGAGGAGCGCGCGATCAGTCACCACGCAACGCCATTCGCCGGCGCGAGCGAGATCATCGACGGTAACGAGTTGTTCGACCGCATGATGCGCGGCCCCCGGGATCGCGTGGATGCACGCGCATTTCTGACCGCCCGGCTTCTGGACCTCGTCATCGGCGACTGGGACCGACATCGTGGCCAATGGGGATGGGCGCGGTTTGGCAACGAAGAGGTCCGACAGTGGATACCCATTCCCGAGGACCGCGACTACGCATTCGTCCGTTACGATGGCCTGCTCCCGGCACTCGGACGGTTGGCTACCCCTCGGCTCACGAGCTTCGGCGACGAGTACCCCAACATGGTCGGCCTCACGTGGAACGGGCAGGAGGTCGATCGCC
>JAOTWK010000393.1 GCA_029862935.1 Gemmatimonadota bacterium
GCTCCAGTGTGCCATACGCGGTCACGAGCACACCGATCAATGCGGCAAAGCTCGTGAGCAGCCAGGCGGCCCACGGCTCGTGGCGGATCACGAGTTGAGTGTCAGTCTGTCGGACGATCTCCATCCTGATCCCTGCGAACGCGACGACGGCCCGCCGGCGCGAATACGGTGTGACGCTCTCCGCGGGAAGATTCCCGATGAAACGCCAGGCGCAAGATGAGTTATTGTTGATCAATAAACTTTTATTGACAAACAATAAAGTACATACTATCGTGCGTTATGGATCTCACCACGGCACGAGCAGCGGAACGTGTGACCAACCAGGGGCACTCACCATGACTCGACCTGCCAATGCAATCACGAGGACGGCCAAGGTATGGCTCGATATCGCGTTCTTCGTCGGTGCAGCCGCGGGAATCGGAATGGCACTTTGGCTTGCCGTATCGCCGCTCGTGCTCCGCGGTGGGCAGATCGGTGACACCGCCATACCGGTCGCCGTCGGGGCCGGATCGTTTCGTCCGACCCTGACGCTCGACGTGGATACCACGGCCGCGGCGAGCATTCGCCGGGCAGTGCTTGTCGAGGCGCGCGGCGAGCTGCGCGTTCAGTCGACGAGTTGGTCGCTCCAGTTCTTCCCCAACCTCGGCATGCTCTTGGGCATCGCGATCGTGCTCTACGTGCTCTTGCTGCTGCGCCGGATACTCGCCTCGGTGCTCGCGGGTGACCCGTTTGCCCCCGCCAATGCCAATCGCATGCGCATCATTGGGCTCATTCTCGTGGCAACAGGCGCACTTGGTCCCGTCGCCGAGTACCTGGCTGCCCGCGGCATGCTACGGATGGTGCACGTGCGCGGCATCGAGCTGACCGCACCGTTCGATCTGCGGCTGGACGTCATCCTGGCAGGCCTGCTCCTGTTGGTGCTCGCCGCGGTGTTCGGATACGGCAGCGAGCTCGAGCGGGAGCGGTCTCTCACGGTCTGACCACGTATGGCCATCCGCGTGAACCTCGATTTTCTGCTCGTCCAGCGTGGCCTGCGCCTCACCGAACTGGCTGAGCGGGTGGGGATCACGATTGCCAATCTGTCGATCCTCAAGACCAACAAGGCGCGGGCCGTGCGGTTCTCCACGCTCGAAGCCATTTGCCGAGAGCTGGACTGCCAACCCGGGGACGTGCTGGAGTATCGGAGCGAGAAAGTCCGCTAACACATGCGGCTGGCAGCGCGGTGGCGATTCACGGAATCCGCGTTGCCCGTATGTCGCGACCGTTCTGATGGAGCGTCACTGCAACGACCTTCCCTTGCTCCACGACGAAGCTGAGTTGAGCATCCACTACCGTGTAGAAGAACTCGGTGCTGGAGGAGGGATAGACCTCGAACTGCGGTTGGCCGGTGAGCTGCGCGAAGAGCCGTCCGTCGGCGACGGTCACGTCGAACACGACGCTCGGCGCGAGTTGATACCGTCCAGCGTACGTCGCGAGGACCTCGGGGTCGACAGCCACCGCGACGCGGACATCCTCGAGCGGCAGGCCCGGGTCCAGCAGGTGATACCCGACGTCGTCCACGCTGCGGTTGGAGTTGGTCAGGACCACGACCCCAAGGCTCCCGTCACGCTGGAACCCTACGAAGCTCCGGTATCCGCCCGTCCCCCCGTTGTGCCACACGATCTGACGACCGTCGCGAATGAGGATGTGCCAGCCGAGCCCGATCTGCATGGCATCGGATCCCGCCCGATGACGCGGCTCGTGCGATGCCTCCATGGCCGGGAGGAGCGGTGTACCCCACAGGCCCATGTTGGCCCGAACGAACCGAACCATGTCTTCCGCGGTGGAGCGCAGCGCTCCCGCCCCAGCAAGTGTCGGGATGTCCCACTGCGACACCGCCGTCGTGCCGACGTGTCCCTGCGCCAAACGAGCGCGCATGTCTGGCGTCAAGGCGATGCCCGTGCTGGTCATCCCCAGTGGGTTCGCCACCCGGGCTGCGATCAATCCCTCGTACGTCGTGCCGGCACGCAGCGCGAGCACGTGTCCAAGCAGGCCGAAGCCGTAGTTCGAATACTCGTACTCCGCACCCACGTCACGGCTGAGTGTGTGGCCTGAGAGAACGGCGTACAGCTGTTCCACCGTGTAGTCGGCGTACGGATTGGCCGGATCGGCCGGGGCGAAGCTGGGGGGAAGTCGCCACAGCCCCGAGGTGTGCGTCGCGAGGTCCACCATCGTGATTTGGCGTCCATCACGCGTGGGGACGGCGACGGTCGGCGGCAGGTACTTCTGGATGGGGTCGTCGAACGCCACCGCACCGCGGCGAACCATGTCGGCCAGGAGGATCCCGGTGAACGCCTTGGTGATGGAGCCGATCTCGAACACGGTATGCTCGTCCACCGGCGCCCCAGTCGAGTCCCGCGAGCCATACACGGAGTAGGTCGTGCCACCGGGTGTTACGAGTCCGATCACGATGCCGGCGTTGCAGCCCTGGTCCACCCGGGCCTGCACGGACAGCCGCACCGCTTCAGGGATCGTCGGGGCCTGGCCGTGGGCCAAGGGTGGCGCAACCAGACCGACAACCACCGCAACTACGGCAAGTGTTCGCTTGATCACACGTGCATCACCGTGCATCACGCCCTCCAGGAGTGTCTCACGGGAATCTTCAGAGAATAGATGCCAAGTCGAACCCAGCCATGGCCGATACGCGTTTGCGCGGTTTGGCCCACAACGATACACTCCTCCTAATCGACCCAATCGCATCAAATCGTGAGCGTGACCACCATGCGCAAGCTAATCATGATCCTGCTCGCCTCCTTCATCCCAGCGCCCGGTGCGGCGCAGGACGCGGCGGCACAGGCGAGCGACATCCTTCATTCGATCCTGCTTCCGCGAACGTCGCAGATCCTGCGTGAGTCCGGCGTGCCTGACGAAGAGGTGCAGTCGGTCATCGAGGCCGCCCGCCGGCGGCGCGTGCCGCCACAAGAGACGCAGCAAGTGCTCGAGCAGACGCTCAAATCTGTCCGGGAGCACGGGCCCGTCGACAACTTCGGTGCGTTTGTGCAGGATCAGCTTGCAGCCGGCTTGCGAGGACGTGATCTGGCAGCCGCGATCCATGCCGAACACGCGCGGCGGGGGATCGGCAAGGGGAAGAAGTTGGAGTCGAAGAGGGCGCGCGGCAAAGCGCAGACCGAGCAAGGACGCCGCATGCGCGACGAGCCGGAGCCGATGGACGAGCCGGCGCGTGGCCAGGGGAGCGAGCGGCGTCCCGCGGAGGCCGGGGATCGGCCGGGCACGCGACCGGATTCGGCAGTGAGAGATCGGCGTCCCGCCGGCCGCGACACGATCCGGGGCCGGCGCGACACGCTGCCTGCACGAAGAGGAGGAGGACGATGAGGACCTACGCACTGCTGCTGGCAGCGGCCGCCCTGGTCGCATGTGGTGACTCCGAGCCGGCGTCCGACCAAGCGGCGCAACAGCCTACCGCGACACCTTCGTGGGTCGGCACCGTCGCCCGTGTCGCCAATGCCGTCGAGCGCACCCCGGCCGCCGCCGACTCGATTCTCGCTGCGAACGACATGACCCGGATGGCACTCGATTCCCTGTTGTACGTCATCGCCGCGGATCCCGCGTTGACCGCGGCGTACGAGGCCGTGCGCACCAAATAGCGCTCACACGGAGGCACACGTGGTGCCCAAGTTCCCGTTTTTCGCGCAGGCCGCCGTCACGAGCGGCCTGTCGTTGCTTTTCACCGGGGGAGCCGCGATCACGCCCCCTGCATCGCTCAACCTCGCACCGACCGTCGCCGTCTCGTTTCCTGCATCGGTCAGTACCGGCCCCCTCGACGGCCGAATCATTCTCGTGTTCGCCGTGTCCGATGTCAGCGAGCCCCGCAACCAGGTGACGTCGGGAATCGATGCCCCACAGGTGTTCGGCATCGACGTCGACGCG
>JAOTWK010000394.1 GCA_029862935.1 Gemmatimonadota bacterium
TACCTGGCGGTAACGCCTGGGGTAACTGTCTCAGGGAACGGCGCTTATTCCAACAGCCCGTATTTCTTCCGCTTCTGCCACAGGTTCTTGCGCGAGATGCCGAGTGACTCGGCGGCGCGCTGGACGCTGCCGTCGTACGCCTCGAGCGTCTGGCGGATGTACTCCCTCTCGGCGTCGACCAGGGTCAGCTTCAAGGGGATCTCTGCCACACCGTCGCCGGCCGCGGGGCCGAGCCGTTCGGCAGCGCCAAACGGCGGCAGGTCGGCCGCCTCGAGCACCGTGCCGTCGGCAAAGATCATCGCGCGCTCGATCACGTTCCTGAGTTCCCGCACGTTGCCTGGCCACTCCCACGCCGTGAGCGCAGCCAATGCGTCAGGGCTGATCGATTGCACCTCTTTGCGAAACTCGCGATTGAACAACTCACGGAAGTGATCCGCGACGACTGGAATGTCACCGTCCAGTTCACGGAGCGGCGGCAGCGTGAGCGTCGCCACGTTCAACCGATAGAACAGATCCTGCCGAAACGCCTTGGATTGAACCAGATCCTCGAGGTGACGGTTCGTGGCAGTGATGATTCGGAGCGTAACCTCGATGTCATCGGTTCCACCCACGCGGCGAAACTGACGGGACTCCAAGAAGTTCAACAGCTTGGCCTGCAACTCGAGCGACAGGTCGCCAATCTCGTCCAGGAACAGCGTCCCGCCGTTCGCCACCTCGAACAAGCCACGCTTGGATTCCTTGGCGTCGGTGAACGCGCCCTTCTTGTGCCCGAACAGCTCCGCTTCCAGGAGCGGCGCCGGCAACGCCGAGCAGTTGATCTCGACGAACCGCCCAGCAGTGTGCGGGCTCGAGTAGTGAATCGCCTGCGCCACCAGGTTCTTGCCCGTTCCGCTCTCGCCGTAGAGCAGCACGGTCGGATACGGAATGTCGGCCACCCTCCGCACGAACTCCTTGACCTTGCCGAGCTTCTTGTGCGAGCCCAACAGCGCGTGCGCCGAGAACGCTTCTTTTCGTGTGGCTTCGAGCGCCGACACCTCTTCGAGCTTGGGGCGCTCGGCTAAGGCACGGCGCAACAGGGTGGTCAGTTCATCCAGGTTGACGGGTTTGGTGAGATACTCGTTTGCCCCGGCTTTGAGCGCGTCGATGGCGCTCGTCATCTCCGCGTGTGCCGTGAGCACGAAGATCGGCAGATGTGGGTCCGCCTGGCGGAGTCGCTTGGTCACCTCGATGCCGTCCATCTCGGGCATCCGGAGATCGGTGATCACCGCGTCGGGCGGCGACTCCCCACGACGGGCCAGAAGCTCGTCTGCCGATTGGAACACTTCGGTCCGATGCACCCCGGCATCCCGGAGGTTCACTGCCAGCAGTTTGGCAAAGCTGAGATCGTCATCGAGCAGGTAGACTTTGGGCTCCATGCCTGCAATCTTTCGCCGATGCGTCGCGCGAACAAGGCTCTGCCAATTCCCACCTGCGCGTATTCCTAACGCCCGCGGCCCGAAACCCATGTCGCGATCCTACCGCGCCGTCCTGATCGAAGATGATGCCGACCTGCGTCGGTTGGTGCAGGTGTCGCTCAAGTTCACGGCGGGATGGGACGTCGAAGGTGCCCCGAATGGCGCCTCCGGGATCGAGTTGGTGCGGCGCGCCTCCCCCGATGTCGTGCTTGTCGATCTCATGATGCCGGGCATGGATGGCTACGAGGTGTGTCGCGTGCTCAAGGACGATCCGGCAACCGAGCCCATCCCTCGCATTCTGTTCACCGCACGCAAGAATTTGGACGACGCCAAGTTGGCCGAGTCGGGACTCGCCGGCGTGATCGCCAAGCCTTTCGACCTGGACACGCTGGCCGGCCAAATAGAGGCTCTCTGCACCCGCGACGAGCATGACTGATCGGGCCGACACGGTGGCACAGCTTAAGCGCGAGTTCAGCGCCGGATTGCCTGACCGGCTCGAACGGCTCGTGACCGGGCTTGCCGCTCTCCGAAACGCGGCGAACTCCAAGGCCATCGAAGCGTTTTACCTGGAGGTGCACTCGCTCAAGGGAACCGCGAAGGCGTACGGCGCCGACCACGTGGCCCGCTGCGCCGGCGACCTCTCGAGTCTGGCCGGTACCTGGTACGACGGCGGATCGACGCCGGTCACGGAGATCGGCGTGGCAGCGGAGCGCCTCGAGCATCTGCGAGAGGCGATCGAGCAATACCTGGAGCACACCGAGTCGTGATGAACCAGCGGGCCGAGTCCGGCATCGCCGCACAGCGGCTCGAGGTGGTGGGCGAGCTGGCATCGCTCATCAACACGACGTTCGACCTCTACGAGCTGTTCCGCGAAGCGATCGTGAGGCTCCAGCGCGTGTTGCCGTTCCGCCGGGCCAGCGTCGTAATGGTCTCCGACGATCGCACCGAGTATGCCCTCCACACGTTGTACGACGCCGCCAAGGGCGGGTTTGTCGAGGCGAAGGGCGCGTTCCCGGTCGACTTGGGCCTCACGGGTGAGGTCATCCGAACAGGGAGAGCTGTCCGCACGGAGGCGGTCTCGGGGCTCGACGGTATCCGCGTCGCCGGCGAGCACGACAGCATCTCGGTACTGCTGGTGCCGCTCAAGCTGGAAGGCGAGGTGATTGGCACGCTCAACCTGGGCGCCCAGGAAGCGAAGCCCTACACCGACGAAGATCTCGAGTTGGCCACGCTGTTGGGCCGACAGATCGAGACGTCGCTCCACTACTCCAAGCTGCTGGCGACCATCGAGCAGCACCGGGCCGCCCTCGCGCAACAGCAGCTCTTGTCGCAAGCGGAGCGAAGTCGACTGGGCGCGCTGATCGAGGCGAGTGACGCCGCCATCATGATGGAGAGTGGTGGAAGCGTGGCCTACGTCAACCGTGCGATGGCCGAGCTGCTGGGTCGCGCGCAACGGGCGCTCCCGGGGGCCAGCGTGGACGCGGCTCATGAGCTCTTGAAGCGCAAGCTCGACGAGCCGAGCGACCTCGAGCCACAGGTCGCGGCACTCAGGCACGGCGCCACGCTCAAGGATCGCGTCAAGCTCAACTCGCCGGTCCGCGCGACCTATCAGCGCACGGTCGCCCCGGTCCGCAACGAGCACGGTGAGCTCTTGGGCAACGTGCTCATCTTCCGCGACATCACGACCGAAGCGGAATCAGACGCAGCCAAAGACGAGTTCGTCTCGATCGTGAGCCACGAGCTCCGCACACCGCTCACATCCATCAAGACCTCGCTCGCGCTCTTGATGCAGGGGGCGGCGGGTGAGCTCACCGATCAGATGCGTGAGTTCGTGACCATCGCGCTCAGAAACCTCGACCGCTTGGTGCGCCTGGTCGAAGACCTGCTCGATCTCTCGCGGATCGAGAGCGGGCGCATCGTCACCAAGCTCGAGCCGGTCGCGCTGTCGGACGCGACCCAACGGGCCCTCGAGGCAGTGAACGCGTTTGCCGAGGAACGGGAGGTGGAGCTCATGGTTCCCCCCGACGGCGACACGCTCGTGCTGGCGGACCTGGATCGCTTGGCCCAGGTCCTGGTGAATCTCCTGTCCAATGCCATCAAGTTCTCGCCGCCCAGGAAGCCGGTAGAGCTCACGTGGCGGGTCGACGACGCCACTGTGGTGCTTGAAGTCTCCGATCGGGGGCCGGGCATCGCCAAAGAACAGCTCGACGTGATCTTCGACAAGTTCCGCCAACTCGAGTTCTCGGGCACTCGACCGCACGAAGGCGCGGGGCTGGGACTCGCGATTGCGCGCGGGATCGTGGAGGAATTCGGCGGCGACATGTGGGCCGAGAGCGAGCCCGGTCGGGGATCACGGTTTCTTGCCCGGCTGCTCCTGGCACAAGAGCGCGCTGCTGTCGCGGTCTCAGACACGCTGCCCCGTGAGACAGAACGCACGCTGCTCATTGTCGAGGCCGACGCCGATCTGGCC
>JAOTWK010000395.1 GCA_029862935.1 Gemmatimonadota bacterium
CGGGAGCGGGCTGGTGAGTGGTATCGCCGCCGGCTCCGCCACCATCACCGCCACGAGCGAGGGTCAGAGCGGCACCGCGGCAGTAACGGTAGCCGTGGCTCCCGTCGCCTCAGTCAGCGTAACACCAAGCACAGCATCCATCTTCGTGAGCTCGACGGTACAGTTGACCGCGACGTTGAGGGACGCGGCCGGTAACGTCCTGACAGGCCGCCCGATAAGTTGGTCGAGCAACAACCCAGGGGTGGCCACCGTAAATGCGAGTGGGCTGGCGACCGGGGTCGCCGCGGGCTCGGCCGCCATCACGGCGACGAGCGAGGGACAGAGCGGCGCAGGGCAAGTGGACGTCCTGACGCAGAACCCCGGCGACACCCAAATCACCGGGATTTCGTTTGATTGGAGCACGTACCGGAAACTGGCGACCGGCTCGGACAACTGGCCGCTAACGTGGTGCGAGGATGGACACCAGTACACAAGCTGGGGCGACGGTGAGGGCTTCCAAGATACCGGCAACGACCCCGGCTTGGGGTTTGCGCGGATTGAAGGTGCGACGCACGCAAACTGGTCTGCAACCGACTTGTATGAGGGTCCGCGCGGCGGCGGCAGTGATGGTGGCAAAGTGGAGTCGATGCTGTGCATCAACGGCATCCTCTATGCCCTGCGCTCGCCGAGCAGCAACTCTAGTGGCTTCGACTACAAGGAAGTCTGGCGGTCGACCGACAAGGGATCTTCGTGGTCGACCGTGTCTGGCAGTCGGCTCGTGGGCGATGCGACGGGCGCGCCAGGGTTGCCGTTCTACATCAACTACGGGCAAAACTACACCGCCAACACGGACGGCTACGTCTATATCTACAGCATTCGGATTGCCGACCCGAACAACTGGGAGGTCCAAAAGCCCGGCGTAACCTGGCTGGCACGGGCGCCGGTCGCCAACGAAGAATTCATGTATCCCGCCAACTGGGAGTGGGTCACCGGATTCAACGGCACCACCCCCATTTGGGGCACGCAGGCTAACCGCACACCGGTCCTTGAGGATCCCGACGGCGTCATGCGCAGCAGTGCGCTCTACCTGCCGGCATTCGATCGCTATGTGATGGTGACGAATCACACAGCTCGCAACTTGGGGAACATCGCTATTTGGGAGGCGCCCGAGCCGTGGGGACCGTGGACACTGGTTTTGAAAGAATTTGGCTGGCCGCAAGGCGGTGAGGTGTCGCCGCGCTTTGCCTTCGGCAACTTCAGTCCCAAGTGGCTGGACAGCGCGGGCAACTGCGTGTTCGTGTGGTTCCGTCCCGACGCCTGGAACAGTGTGGCCTGCCGCTTCGCCACAGAGCCCTGACTGATGCGGGCCGAGGGCGGCAAACCGCGACACGCCCTCGGCCCGCTCGCTGGACGGTACGCGATCTGACTCATCGGCTGGTCCCGCGTGCCGTTGTCGAGCCCCACCCCGTACGCGCGCGCGTCGCGGTCGGCCTGCAAGTTGTGGAGGTCTAGGCGCGTCCGACTCGGCTCCAACAACTCCAAGGGGCTCCCCGGACTACTCCGATAGCCAATTGGCCATTCACCAAGCACACGGCCGGAGGGTCGAGAGCGAGGACACCGATCAGACATGCGGCATGGCCCTCGGAGGTGACTTCGGCAGTTTCAATCGCAGTGCGCAACAGACAGCCGACGCAGCAAGAACCGAGGCTAACCTGTTGCGGGTCCGCAACATCTCGGCACACGAGGCCTCCTGTACTTCGAGGCGATGGTAGGAGACCTACTCAGCAGCTCGCCTGGTTCGGTGTGCCAATCTGCTGTCAAGTGATCGTCGCGATATGTAACCTGTTGCAGGACAGTGTTTTATCATGCTGTCGTCGCAACGTGACGATCCTCGAGGCCGCCCGGCGCCGAACTTGCGATAGCCGCAGTCACGATAACGATTTTTGCGGCTCCATTCTGCCAGATACGAGGGAAGCGGTGAACCGCGAGGCAAACAGAGAATCCATCAGTCAGTTGGACACAGCTGATCCGTATGACGTCTGCGTGATTGGCTCCGGTCCGGCAGGAGGGCTTCTCAGCGTCCGATTGGCGGAGCGGGGGATCCGTACTCTGCTGCTCGAATCGGGCGGCTCGCTGGTCAACTGGGCGACGGACAAGCGCCTGAAGAGCCTCGCCCAGTACGAGGTCAGCGGCGAGGCAAACTACCCCCTGACGCGGACAACGTCCCGGCTGGTTGGAGGAAACTCCAACTTCTGGACCGGTCGCTGCGAGCGGTTCCATCCGACCGACTTTGTGACACACCCGTACACCCCGGACGGGAACCCGTGGCCGGTCACCTTCGCTGACCTCGAGCCGTATTACGAGGACGCAGAGGGACGTCTGCGAGTCCGCAGCGGGCCGCTGTCCGAGCACGCCCCGCCGCGCCGTGGGCACTTCCCCGTCCCACCGCGGTCCGACGTCACGCCACTCAAGGAACTCATGGCGGAAGCGGGCGTCACGTTCGACGACTCTCCAACCGCCACCCCCCGTCATGCGCTGCGGTTCTTCCGCTTTCACAAGGAGATCCTGCCGGCGTTCACGAGGTCGCCTCGCGGGGCACTCATCACGCACGCCACCGTCACCCGCCTCGAGCACGACGCCGACGGGCGGGTGACCGGCGCACTGGTACGCACCTTGGACGGTGTGGAAGGACTCGCTCGAGCGAGGACCTACGTGGTGTGTTGCGGTGGACTGCACAGTCCCCGCTTGCTCTTGTTGTCCCGCTCGGAGCACTTCTCCCGCGGTCTCGGAAACGGCCACGACCGGGTTGGCCGCGGTTTCAACGAACACCCATCGCTCAACGTGTACGGACGCCTACGCCACTCGCGGGCAACCCTGTCGCTCGCTCACCGGATCGCTCGAACCCACCAGTTCTACGAGCAGTTCCGACCAGAGGGACTCGGCGCAATCCACGCCGTTGCCATTCAGTCATGGGTCTTCCCCAACCACCTGCTGCGGTACCGGCTGCGCGACGTCCCGCGTCACGCGCTACGGATCGCGTCGCGGCTGCTTCGACCCACGATCTATCTCAGTCCTACGCTGGAAATGCGGCCCGTCGATTCAAACCGAGTCACGCTGTCTCCGAACGGACGTGACCATTTCGGCGATCCAATCGCACACCTGCACCTGAGCTTCAGCCAGGACGATCGGCGACTCATCGACCGAGCTCGGGATCTGACCTGGTCGACACTTCGGCGTGTGAACGCAACCGATCTCGAGGAGATCGAGCTGACCTGGTCCCGGCACCATCTGGGATCTTGTCGCATGGGGACCGATCCAAAGACGAGTGTGGTGGATCCGAATCTCCGGGTGCACGAGAGCCCGAATCTCTACGTGTGCGGCTCGGAGGTCTTCGTCACCGGCGCAGCGGTGCAACCGGTGCTCACCATCGCGGCACTCGCCCTGCGACTCGCCGACCATCTTGTCGACGGGAGCGAGGGCCGGGCGTCGGTCGGCAGCGCGACGGTCAGTCAGCCTGCATGACATCGACCACCCTACCCCCACCAGTCGATCATCCATTGCCGATACCGTCACCCGAGGCTGGTTCGCGAGTGGAATCGACGCTGCGCCGCAGACTGGTGTTCCTGGCCAAGCTCCTCGCCACGGGGATCGCGTGCACGTGGATCGTTCTGTACATCGACTGGAGCCTATTCTGGAACACCGTCCGTGCAGCTCAATACTGGCTCCTAGCGCTGGTGGTAACGATGCGCTTCGGGGGACTCGTACTGAGCTCGTACAAGTGGCAGCAGCTCCTGGGTATCCACGGCGTGCGGTACCCGCTCGGGAATCTCGTGCGCTGGTATTTGGTGGCCACGTTCCTGAACCACTTTCTGCCGAGCAGTATCGGGGGGGACGCGTTCCGCATCTACCGCACACTCGACAACACCCGTGCTCTGTCGTGTG
>JAOTWK010000451.1 GCA_029862935.1 Gemmatimonadota bacterium
CGATCACGGTGTCGCGCACCGTCGCCCTGCCAAGTACCGCGGCGAGGGTGTCGAACCCCACGTGCGTGCGCTCGGCCAACTGTGTCCATCCCTCGGGCAAGAGTGCCGCGAGGGCGGGGTCGGCGGCCTCGGCCGTGCCCGAGGCGGTCGCCGCGGCGCGCATGGCCGCCGTGTCGCCCGTCACGAGCCCACCGAGCACGCCGTTCACGGAGCCTAGGAGCACCCGCATCTCGGCCAGCACCGCGTCGTACCCGTCCACGGGCACCGCGACCAACTCGCGCGTGTCCGCGCTCCCGTGCATTGACGGAGCCGGCTTGCTGCAACCAATGAACACGACCATTGGCAGCGCTGCGAGTACGACCTTCATCACGATCTGTTTCATCACATCCTTCTCCCCGTACGGCTGAGACCGACACGGCCACGGCAGGGCCGCTGAGCGAAGCGGACTGAAACATGTATGTGCACGGTGCGCGCCGCGAGGGGACAGCCTGGGAATCCTTAAGGGGGTTGCTCGGGAAGACGGGAATGCGGAGCGACAGGCGGAACGGCCGTACGGCGTGCGGACGGACAGGGGCTGTGAAACGGACGCGGAGAAGAGGCATCCACCTCCCCTCCGCGTCTGAGTTTTCAACCGGAGACTGCTTCGCTAGCTACAGCGAAGCTTCTTCCCCTTCACACCGCAGCTCAGCGTCTGGCTCGTGGCATCGGTCGAGATGCCGTCACCAACGGTGAGAGTCACCGTGTAGGACCCGGCATTCTGGAACGTATGGGTCACCGTGATTCCGCTACCGGACCCGTCGTCACCGAATGCCCAGTCCCACGACGTGGCGCCGGTGGAACTGCTTCCGTCGAAGTTGCACGTGGAGTTGCCGCCGCACGAATACGTGAACGACGCAGTCAGCGTGCTGCCGCCCGGCGGGCCGCCTTCGTTGAGCGTCGTGTTGGTGACTGCGCGGTAGCTGTTGAGACGGCCGTGGCCGAAGCTCGTGTCGTAGCCGTTCGGTCCGAGGTCGTCGGCGGTGCCTTCGATCCGGTTGCGGAGCTGCGCGCTCGTGAGGCCCGCCTTCGAGGCCACGATGGCTGCAGTCCCCGTGACCTGAGGCGCTGCCATCGAGGTGCCCTGCAGATAGGCGTATCCACCGCCGTTGTACGCGCTGTAAATGCCCGCCTCTTCGGTGGTGTTGGAGTACAACTCGCCGCCGGGTGCCGTGATATCGAGACCGTTACCCCAGTTGGTGTAATAGGCGTGCTGGTCCAGCCAGTCACTCGCGGCTACGGAGATGGCCAATGGATCGCACGCGGGACAGCTGACGGTGCTCGTGCCCCCGTTGCCGGCCGAGGCGATCACCAGCACGCCTCTGGTGTTCACGGAGTACGCGATGGCGTCCTTTTCGGCCTGCGACTCGGAGCCACCGCCCAAGCTCAAGTTCATCGCGACCATGCCGGGGTAGTCGGCCGCCGCGCGGATCGCGTTGACGATGGCTGAAGTTGGGCACCCGAGTGGCCCGCAGACACGCTGCACGTACACCCTCACATTGAGGCCCGCCCCGGCCACGCCCGCCACACCGACCGTCCGACCCACCATGGTGCCGGTGGTATGCGTGCCGTGTCCGTCCGTGTCACTGGGGTCCGCGTCGTTGCTGTACCAGTCGTGACCTGCGATGAGCTGCCCTGGGAGAAATTCCGAATGTCCGAAATCCACTCCGGTATCGATGCTGCCGATCACGGTTTGCGAGCCGCCAGACGCGTACCCCTCGACGTTGTCCTCGTCTGCATCGTTCGCTGAGACATACGACGTGACCGGCCTACCGTTGTTCTTCCCCCGCTTGTAGTAGATCTGGAGTCCGCCCGGGTTGTAGAACGCCCACAACCGCGGGTCGATGGCAGTGGTCTGCCTGAGGTAATCGGGCTCGGCCCAGATGACCCGGTTGTCGACTCTGAGTCGCGCGGCCTGTGCGCGCTCGTTGCCCACCGCACCGCGCAGCACCACAAACGCGTTCCCCTGCCCCCGGCTCTCCAGCTGAAGGCCATGGGCGGCCGCGAGATCCACTTCGGACGCCCTGGGTTGAAGCTTGACCAGCACGCGCCCCGGCATGACCCGGTCCGCGGAGGCCTGGGTGGCCGTTGTCTGTAACAACGGTGACGGACCGTCCGATTCCAGCCCGGCCGGGTCGGTCGAGTCCTGACAGGCAACCAAGGCGATGGGGAGGAGCAACAGCAAGATCCGCTTCATGGGCGTTCCTCTGGGGAGAGGGAGAAGGGCGACGGCTGTATGGGCAAGACTCGGACCGCTACTGCGGCCGGGCCGCAATCAGTTGCCGGAAGAAAACAAGATTGGCCCAGCGTTCTTCGGCCGCAAGTGAGGCGCTACGTGTCTCCGGCCCCGAAGGGGTCCCGTCGGTCTCGGTTGGTGCGAATCCGCTTGGCGCGACGCTGCAACCCCGAGCGTCGGTCCTCGTCGCCTCCGTCCCGCTGCTTCGAGCGCCGGTCCTTCCGACGTCGCTCGCGCGCTCGCCGGTCCTTGGCACTGCGCGGTGCCGTGGGGTCGAGCTTCGCGGTCAGTTCGGCGGTGGTGTGCTGCCAGGCGTCGATGAGCGCCTCCCGCTTGCGACGCTCCGTCTCGGTGAGGTCTTCAATCGTGGCCCTGTCGCGCAGGGCGGTGATCTCCCGCGACAGTCTCGCCTTTTCGCTTCGAAGGCGCTCGAGCTCTGCGAGGTCGAGGTCCTCGACGGCCTGTTTGCGGAGCACCTGGAGCTCCCGGCCGCACTCGTGACAGAACCGGGCCGGCTTTGCGGTGGGTGAGCTGCAGAACGGGCAGTGAGTCATACCGCGCAAAGATGGGAGATTGAGGTCGCCACCACCAGCCGGCGTGTCGTATGGCACTGCGCTTGCCGATCGGTGCCGTGCCAAGGCGAAACGAACAGCCGCAGAGGCATACCCCTGCGGCTGTTCTACGTGGCGAGCCAAGATGCTGGGCGATCCGGTGGCCCCGGCTGTCAGGTTCCTACGGCATGGAAGCCGAATCGCCTCTAGGCCAGCTCATCCACGCGGTCCCGGTTGCAGTCGATTTCCGCCCTCTCGAGACGGACCGTGAGCACGTTGCCTCTCTTGCCGATCGTACGGCTGGCCAACCCGTCATCGCTGTGCGGACGTCCACGCCGGAAGCTAGTGAGTCGCTGCGTCACCGGGGGTGACGGCTGTCACAGGCCGCTCCGTGCTGCTCGGCGTCACACGTAGATGGCCTCCAACCGATCCACGCAGCTGGTCCATCCCCGGAGGTGGTCGTCACGGGACTCGGCAGTGGCAAACCGCTCGTGCGTGAGCACCACTTCTGTCGCTCCACCAACGGCGTTGAACTCGACCGTGACGAGCGTTTCTTCGGTGTTGGATCCGCCTTCCTCCCAAGACCAGGTATACACGAGCCGTGTGGGGCGCACGATCTCGCGGTACGTGCCGACGGCGGTGTGCGACTTGCCCTCCGCGCTCCGCATGGCGAGGCGATAGCGCCCACCGACCTTGAG
>JAOTWK010000396.1 GCA_029862935.1 Gemmatimonadota bacterium
CTTGCGGGGACTCGCGGCCACGACATCAAACTCCAGTCCGGCCAGCTGAAACCGCTCGCCCTTCGACGGGATGTGACCGGCTAGCCGAGTGAGGAGACCACCCAGGGTCTGTGCGGCTTCGGGGAGTACGACCGCGAACGCTGTTGAAATCTCCTCGATCGGCGTAGCACCACTCGCCTCGATCAGCTGGACCGGCGACGCACCGCTCACGACCACACCATCATGCTCATCGAAGATCTCGCCGACCAGCTCCTCGAGAAGATCCTCGAACGTCACCACGCCCGCCGTACCACCGTACTCGTCGAGCACGACGGCGATCTGTCTTCGGTCGCGTTGCATCTCCTGCAACAATTCTGCACTCCGCTGGAACATCGGTGCGGTGGCGATCGGACGAACAGGCAATTCGGCCCCCGGGGCGGTCTTCAGCAAGTCAAACGCGTACACCATCCCGATGATGTCATCCAAGGACTCACGATAGAGGGGGATCCGAGAATGCCCCGACTCGATGAAGAGCCGGACAATCTCCTCGACCGAGGTGCCTTCCTGCGTGGCGACAATCTCAGTGCGAGGCGTCATGACCTCGCGAACGGGCCGCTCGGTGAACGCCAGCACGCCGGACAGGACGGTCAGTTCATCCAGCTCCTGTTCGGTATCGGCCACCGGTCCTCCCCGCTCGAGCTCAGGTCCTTCCGCAGGATCAGTGGGGAGCGCCCGCACCGGAGAGAATACGGCTGTAAGACGACGCACGATCGGGACCGTGCGCTGCACGGCAGACCTCGCCCACCGGCGTCCAAGAGCCCGAGGCACCGCATACGCGGCCAGCAGCACGACCGGAACCGCAACGAGTACCGTCGCCGCCGCAGCCAGCCCCACAGGCACTCCGACCAACAGCGGGGCGACGCCCAGTCCAATCGACAAGGCTCCGATGGTAGACAGACCCTTCGTGGCCCGGACGATCTGTTCCGGCGCCGCCAACAGACTCGCAGCAGCTCGCGCGCCAGGCTGACGGTGAGCAGCCCAGCGATAGAGATCCACTCTGCGGACTGAGGACGTCGCAACGCCCGTCAGGATGCTCAGCGCCATGAGCGCCATGCCACCCACGATGAGCAGCCAACCGCTCATTCGGTCGACACCTCCTCCTTGAGTTCCGCGGGCGGGCGCTCGAAATAGACGCGCCGCACGCGCCGCCGCACCACCTTTTCAACCACGACACGAAATGCACCGATCCGGAGCTCTTCGCCGGGGTGCGGCACCCTGCCCAGCTCCGAGTACACGAGCCCACCGACCGTGCTCACCTCATCGTGCTCCACATCCGTCCCCAGCGTTTCAGAAAGCGTATCGAGTGTCACGGTACCATCGACCCAGAACCGGTCGGTACCTTCCTGCTCGATCGGAGGTGTCTCCTGCTCGTCGTATTCCCCGTAGATCTCTCCAACCACTTCCTCCAGCACATCCTCCAATGTGACGAGTCCGGACGTTCCTCCGAACTCATCGACCACGATCGCGAGGTGTGCGGGGCCACGTTGAAAATCGCGGAGCTGTGCGCCGAGCGATTTAAACTCGGGGACGAAATGGGCCGGTCGAATCAAGTCCTGCCAATGATCCGGGATCGGAGCCACGCCCGCGATGGCAGGCGTGAGGTCCTTGGCATACAGCACGCCCTCGATAGTGTCGAGATCCCCGCGGAAGACCGGGAGCCGGGCGTGCTCGCCCCGTCGAAGCTGGTCCACCACGGCCGTCCACTCCCGGTCCACGTCGACGCCCTCGAGGTCGAGTCGCGGGGTCATGACTTCCGCCACTGTCATGTCGTGGAGCGACACGACACCCGCCAGCATGTCCCGTTCGACGTCACCCAGCGCTGTCGACGCGTGCTCGACGGCTGGAAACAGGAAGTGCGCCGCCCGCTCCGCCGCGAGGACCAAGCCGAGTAACGGGTTGAACGGCATGAGGCTCCGCCGCGCCATGACCACGGACACCGACGCCAGGTGAGGGAGGAGCATTCCCGCGGCCCGTGGCAACAGGTCCGACACCGCGAACAAGAAGAGCCCGGCGACCCCCGCTGCCACGACCGCCTCCATCAAGGGGCGCTCCCACCAGCGAACCGCGAGCGCCGCTGCTGCGCCTGCCACCACGACGAGGGACAAGCGACTCACCTGTAACGCCCGCTCGAGCGGCAACGCCTTCCCCGGGGGCGGTGGATCGCCCAACGATCGACCCACCGACGCGGCTTCCTGTGCGAGCGCCAGCAGGGCGGCCCACAACGCCGCCGCGAGGGCCACGATCGCACTCCACTGCGTGAGGCTCAAGTGACACCGGATCCGGCGAGGCGTTGTACGTATCGTTCCTGCAGCTTCCACATTGTCGATCGCGTCCGTGAGTCATCGTTCGGATGTTCGTGGCCACACACGTGCAGCACGCCGTGCACGACCAATCGTAACAGCTCTTGCGCCGCCGCCACCCCTTCGTTGCGCGCCGCGCGCCGAGCCACTGCCGGACAGACGTACACGTCGCCGACAAGCGCCTTCGGATGATCGAAGCGGAATGCAATGACGTCCGTTGCGCCGGCGCGTTGACGGGCGCTGCGGTTGAGCGCTTCCATGCGCGCCTCGGTTAAAAACGTGACGCTGACACTCGCGCGCCGCTTCCCCTCGTCGGCCAGCACCGACCGGACCCAGGCCTCTACGGCGCGACGCGACACCTCAGGCGCCCGCGCGGCGACGGTCACCCGCACCTCAGGCCTCGGAGGCCGCTTCCCAATCTGCCCCAATGCCGCCCATCGACGCCGGATAGTCGATCCGATTGTGGTAGACTCCCCCGATCACCCGAGCAAACTCCTCTCGCACCCGCGCGAGCTGTGCCATGGTGAGTGGCGCTTCCGCCAATTGATCCGCATCGATCCGGTGTTGCACGATGAAATCAATTGCGCTCCCCAAGCGTTCCGGTGTCGGGTCGTCCAAGACCCGGATCGCGGCCTCAACGCCATCCGCCAACATGGCCACCGCCGTCTCGACCGTCTGGGGTTTAGGACCGGGATAGCGGAAGTCGGACGCTTTCACCTCGTCATCCTCGCCCGCCTTGGCCTTCGCTCGCTCGAAGAAATAGGTGATCTCCATGGTCCCGTGGTGCTCGGCGATGAACGCTTTGACGACACTGGGGAGCTTCTTCTCATCAGCCGTCTGCAACCCGTCCCGTACGTGGTTCCGCACGATCGCGGCCGAGGCCTCGGGCTTCAATTTGTCGTGTGGATTGGAACCACTTTGGTTTTCGACGAAATACTGAGGCTTCTTGAGTTTCCCGATGTCGTGGTAGTAACACCCCACGCGGGCGAGCAGCCCGTGCGCGCCAATCGCGTTGCAGGCGGCCTCGCACAGGTTGGCCATCCCGATACTGTGCGCGTAGGTGCCGGGGGCTTCGCTCGCGAGCCGCCGGAGCAACGATCGATCCGGATCGGACAGCTCCAACAAGCTCATATCGGTGGTGACGCCCGAGAGCCGCTCGAATACCGGCAGCAGCGCGGACACCAATGCCGCCGCGGCGACCGCATTGACCCCACCCCTCAGGCCTGTGAGCCCGATGGTCGCGATACCCCAGTCGAGCTGGAGGCCGACGGTGAGGCCGCCCATGAGGTAGGCGGCTGCGACCACGATGGCCGCCGCAAGCAGATGATTGCGGCGCCGCACGCTCCGCACACTCACCGCCGCTGCCACCCCCCCCAGCAGGACAATGAGGAGTGCGTCCGGCCCACCGTACACCGCTTGCATGCCAATGAGCACCGCCAGGACCATCGCGGCCACCATCGCCACTCGGCCACGAAACATGACCGTGATCAGCATGGCTGCGAAGGGAACCGGCATGAGCTCTGGCGCCGCTCCGATGAAGCGCCACGCGGCCCACGACCCGACGATCACCAGC
>JAOTWK010000028.1 GCA_029862935.1 Gemmatimonadota bacterium
GCGGTGGTCTCGATATCGGTTTGCACTACGACGGGCTCAAGGGCAAACCAATAGAAGCCGTGCGGTGCGAGCATCATCAGATAGGGGTCGGCGTCGATCGCAGGAAACTGCGTGCGACCAAACAGCTCGACGGGCGCCATCCCCTCGAACGCAGAGAGATCGAGTTCTGCAGCCTGGGCGAAGCGCGATAGGTTGGCCACTACCAACACCCGTTGCTGCTCGCTCTGCCGCACGAACGCCAGCACCTTGCGGTTGTCCGGCTGTAGGAACTCGGTGGTGCCTTCGCCAAACACGTCGAACTCTTTGCGCAACGCGATGACGCGCTTCATCCACCACAACAGGGAATTCGGGTTGTTCTGTTGTGATTCGACGTTGATTGCCTCGTAGTGGTATTCGGGGTCGATGATGACGGGCAGGTACAGCTGCTGCGGATTGCCGCGCGAGAAGCCCGCGTTACGGTCGGCGCTCCACTGCATCGGCGTGCGCACGCCATTGCGGTCACCCAAGTAGATGTTGTCCCCCATCCCGATTTCATCGCCGTAGTAGACGACGGGCGTTCCCGGGAGTGAGAGCAAGAGCGCGTTCATGAGCTCGAGGCGCCGCCGCGAGCGGCCCATCAGCGGGAGGAGCCGCCGCCTGATGCCGAGGTTGATGCGGGCCCGACGGTCCTGCGCGTACACCCGATACATGTAGTCGCGGTCTTCGTCGGTCACCATTTCGAGCGTGAGCTCGTCGTGGTTGCGCAGGAAGATCGCCCACTGGCACGAATCCGGGATCGGTGGTGTCTGCTCCAGGATGTCAATAATTGGAAACCGGTCTTCGAGCTGCGTGCCCATGAACAGACGAGGCATGACGGGGAAGTGGAATGCCATGTGACATTCGTCCCCCGCACCGAAGTAGGCGACGGCATCTTCTGGCCACTGGTTCGCTTCAGCCAACAGCATGCGGTTCTCGTACTTCTTGTCCACGTGTCGTCGGAGCGCCTTCAGGAACTCATGCGTCTCCGGCAGATTCTCGCAGTTGGTGCCCTCCCGTTCGTAGAGGTAGGGCACGGCGTCCAGTCTCAGCCCGTCCACACCCATGTCGAGCCAGAAATCCATGTTGTCGAACACCGCTTTACGCACGTCGGGATTGTCGAAATTCAAATCCGGCTGATGCGCGTAGAACCGATGCCAGTAGTACGCTTTCGCCTCGCTGTCCCAACTCCAATTCGAGTGCTCGAAGTCCTTGAAGATGATACGGGCCTCGGTGTACTTGTCGGCCGTATCGCTCCACACGTAGAAATTGCGGTGCCGGCTCCCGGCCTTCGCACGACGCGCGCGCTGGAACCAGGCATGCTGATCGGATGTGTGGTTGATGACGAGCTCCGTGATCACCTTGAGCCCGCGCCGATGCGCTTCACGGAGAAACGTGCGAAAGTCCCGGAGGGACCCGTAGTCGGGATGGATGTCGCGATAATCGGCGATGTCGTAGCCGTCGTCCTTGAGAGGTGAGGGATAGAACGGCTGTAGCCACACGGCCGTGACCCCCAGGTCCTCCAAGTAGTCCAGTTTCTGGGTCAGGCCCGGAAGGTCACCGATGCCGTCTCCGTTGCTGTCGTGAAAGGCACGGACGTGGACCTGATAGATGACGGCATCCTTGTACCACAGCGCCGCGCCGCTCACTCCTCCACCTCCAGCATCAGGGTCGCACGATCCGAAAGACGTGGCCAACACGCTGGGCCGGATCGAGACTGACGAAGTTGGCGCTGCCCTTCCACGTGTACCGATCGCCGGTCAGCAGATCTTCCACCACGTAGGGCGTGTCGGCTCCCAGACCCAGGGTATCTATTGGCGCCTCAACGGTGCCTGCCTGGGGATGCTTCGGGTCCACGTTGATAACGACTAGGAGATCGTTTTGCCACGACGTTCGAGAGTAACACAGCAGCTGCTCGTTGGTGGTGGCGTGGAATGAGAGGTTGCCTTGCTGCTGCAGCGCCGGCGTGCCGCGCCGGATGCGATTGATGATCCGGATCTCCTCGTTGAGGTTGCCCGGCGTCTCCCAATCCCGCACGCGTATCTCATACTTCTCGGAGTGGAGGTATTCCTCGCTCCCCTCTCTGACCGGTGCGTTCTCGCACAGCTCGAAGCCGCTGTAGATGCCGTATAGAGGCGACAGAGTTGCTGCCAAGAGCAATCGTACCCGAAATGCCGGACGGCCGCCCTGCTGCAGATAGGCGTGCAAGATGTCCGGCGTGTTGGTGAAGAGGTTGCCCCGGAAGTACTCGGGGAGCTCCGTCTGGTGCAGTTGCATGAAGTACTCGCGCAACTCCGATGCGGAGTTCTTCCACGTGAAATGCGTGTAAGACTGACTGAAGCCCAGCTTGGCCAAGGACCACATCCGCTTCGGGCGCGTGAACGCCTCGGACAGAAAGACCGTCTCCGGGTGGGCTTCTTTGATACTGCTGATGAGCCACTCCCAGAACGCGAACGGCTTGGTGTGAGGGTTGTCCACACGAAAGATCGTCACACCCTGCTCGATCCAGAATTCGACGATCTCTCGACACGCACGCCACAGTCCCTCCCGATCCGTACACCAGAAGTCGAGAGGATAGATGTCTTGATACTTCTTTGGTGGGTTCTCGGCATACTTGATGGTGCCGTCTGGGCGCGTGACGAACCACTCGGGGTGATCGCGGATCCACGGGTGATCCGGCGAGCACTGCAACGCGTAGTCGAGCGCGATCGACATGTCCAATGCGGCAGCGGACGCGACGAAGTGGCGGAAGTCATCCAGTGTGCCGAGTGCCGGCTCCACCGCTGTGTGTCCACCGAGCTCGTTGCCGATGGCCCACGGACTCCCGGGGTCGTCGGGGCCCGCCGTGAGCGTGTTATTCTTGCCCTTGCGGAACGTACGACCGATGGGATGGATCGGCGGAAGGTAGATCACATCGAAGCCCAGTTCGGCAAGGCGAGGCAATCGGCGCTCCGCGTCACGGAACGTTGCGTGTTGGCCCGGTGTGGTGCCCTGCGATCGGGGAAACATCTCGTACCAGCTCGCGAATCGGGCTTGCACGGGTTCGACGACGATGTCGAACGCCTGGTCGTGCCGCGTCAGCGAGTCCATATCGACGAGGTAGGCCATCAACGTCGTCAACTCCGGGTCCAGGGCTTGCTCGACGCGCTCGGGCACTGGCTTCGTTTGATTGGCGAGCTCGAGCCCCCGTGCTCGAAGCTTCGCACGCACCGGGGCAGGGGCACGTGCCGCGGCATTCAAGATGATCTCGGCTCCTTCGAGTAGCTCCACCGAGATGTCTTGCTGTGCCGCGTGCTTCTTCTCGAGGGCCGCGAGCCACGTCCGAAACACGTCGGTCCATGCCTCGAGGCTGAACTGCCAGCGACCGAGCTCGTCAAGCACGAAATCGGCGTGCCAGCGGTCTTCATCGTGAGCGTAGGTCATCGGCGCATAGCGCCATGACCGATCACTTGGTCCCTGAAAGCACGCTCGCGCGGCGAGGAGGTCGTGACCCTCCTTGAGAATGTCGGCGCTCACGTGACACGTGTCGCCAAGCGTGCGTTTGACCGCGTGCCGTCCTCCATCGAGGGTCGGGTACGGGTGCTCGAACACGATCGCGGGTGATCGGACAGGGACAGGGACGGAGATGCGGAGGCGACTCTTTGGAGTCGGCTTGCCGCGTCGCTCAGAGGGTTGGCGGGTCGTCATCGATTGCATCGGCGCGCAGGGCCGGCAGGTAAAACTCTTCGACGTATTGTTGGACCATGCGTCGTCCCGTGAAGCGGCTTGCCGCGACGTGTAACGCGTGTTTCATGCGATCCACCCATTGTACCGGGATGCCGCGTCGGTCTCGCGAAAAGAAGATGGGGATAACCTCGCCTTCGAGAATCCGATAGAGGTGCTCAGCGTCCCACGTGTCCGGATCCTCCCCGGCCGGGACCTCCGGAATCTGCCACCCATTGTCGCCAGTGAATCCTTCGGCCCACCACCCGTCGCGCGTGCCCAGTTGCGGAACGCCGTTGAGCGCGGCCTTCATGCCGCTGGTCCCGCATGCCTCGAGCGGGACTCGCGGGAGGTTGAGCCACAGGTCGACTCCTTCGACGAGCCGATGGGCGATATGCATGTTGTAGTCTTCCAGGAACGCGATCCGACCTTCGAACTTGGAGTCGCGTGTGTACGAATAGACCTCCTGTAGCACGTGTTTCCCACCGTCGTCGGCAGGATGGGCCTTGCCCGCAAAGATGAACTGGACCGGCCGCCAGGGATCCACCAGCAGCCTGTGTAGCCGATCGGGGTCGCGAAACACGAGGTTGGCACGCTTGTAGGTGGCGAATCGCCGAGCAAACCCGATGGTCAATGCTTCGGGGCTGAGCAGCGTTCCCGCGCCCACGAGATGCGACGCTTCCTCCCAGTGGTCGCGCCAATGGCGCCGCGCTTCTTCGTGAATGAAATGGAGCAGGCGCTGCTTGGCTTGGACATGTATTTCCCATAGCCGGCCAGCGTCGATGGCCGCCACCCCGTCCCATGTCTCCGGCACGTCCAGCCGTGCCCCCCAATCCGGCCCGAGGTGTTCGTCCAGGAGGTCCATCAAGCTGTTGGCCATCCACGTCGCCAGGTGCACGCCATTGGTCACGTGACGGATCGGTACGCGGTCAACCTCTCGCGTGGGCCACAGGCAGTGCCACATGTCGCGTGAGACCTGACCGTGGCGCGCGGCGACACCGTTGACGAATGCGGAAAGGCGAATAGCTGCCGCGGTCATGTGAAACTGGGAGCCATCGTGATCGGGATGCGCGCCGAGCTGAAAGAACGTGTCACGGTCGGTACCCATGGCGTCCCAAATGGGCCCCGTGCACCGCTCGACCTGTTCGGCGGTGAACACGTCGTGACCGGCCGGCACCGGCGTGTGGGTCGTGAACAGGCTCGACGCCCTCACTTGCCGCACGGCGTCTTCGAATGCGATGCCCTGCGCCGTAAGCTCCTGCAGTCGCTCGACCAGCATGAATGCCGCGTGCCCCTCGTTCGCGTGCCACGCGGTGGGATGGATCCCCAATGCCCGAAGCACACGCACCCCGCCAACGCCGAGAATCCACTCCTGACGCAACCGCAACTCGGCGCCGCCCGCGTACAGCTTGTTGAGGACTTCACGGTCCTGGCGATGATTCACGTCGAGGTCGGTATCCAGCAGATAGATCGGCACTCGGCCGACCATGATTCGCCAAGCGGCCACATGAATGGTTCGCCCATCCGCCCGTACCGCGGCGAGCACGGGATCGCCCGAGGCGGTGTGGACCCGTTCGACTGGGATACTTGTGAGATCGTATTGCTCGTCGGAATCTTCCTGCCAGCCGTCCAGCCGCAGCTTCTGATCGAAGTAGCCGCGCTTGTAGAACAACCCGACCGCGACGAGCGGCACACCGAGGTCCGACGCGGTCTTGCAGTGATCTCCAGCCAACACGCCCAACCCACCCGAGTAGATCGGCACCGAATTGTGGAGCCCGAACTCGGCGGAGAAGTAGGCGATGGTACCGTCCACTGCATGCACTCGCCGATACCAGGTGTCGGTCGCGTCGGAGATGCGAGAGAACTCGGCGTACACGTCGTCGTACGTGGCTAGGAACTCCGCATCCTGCTCACACTGGGCGAGGCGCTCCTGCGACACACGCTGCAGCAGCACGATCGGATTGTGACGAGTCAAACGCCACAGCGTCGGATCCACCATGCTGAAGAGCGTCCGGACCCGGCGGTTCCAACTCCAGCCGAGGTTGTTGGCCAGGTCGGACAGCCCGCGGATCCGTGCGGGCAGTGTGGGCAGCGTTCGTTCTGTACTATTCATGACCGCGAAATAAACAGGAGTGGGCGACGGCTTGCCAGCCCCGCTATCGGTGCCCACTCCCTCTGGTGGTGTCCGTCGCGCTACCTTTTGTGCGGCGACACATCTCAGGGAAGCGTCTCACGCACGGAGAGCCATGATCTCGCTTTCATTGATTCAGGATTCGCTGGTGGCTGAACCCTCGAGGGCCGAGGGATGGCTCACGGAAGTGCTGGGACGGTTCGGGGTGGAAGCAGACGTCGCTGCACTCCGGGCTATCGAAGCGGTCGCCATCGTCGTCGTCGCCTGGCTGGTGCTCCGGGCGTCCCGTCTTCTCCTGAAGAGGTTCGAACGGCACTTCGTGCGTACGGGTGCCGGCCCCCTCGAAGAAGACGAACAGCGAGCAAAGACGTTGACACAGCTGCTTGGCAGCGTCATCACGGCCGCGGTCGTCGTGGCGACTCTCCTGACCGTTCTCAATCTCTTCATCCCGATCGGTCCCCTGCTCGCTGGTGTCGGGGTGGTCGGACTCGCAGTGTCGTTCGGTGCCCAGAGCCTCGTCAAGGACATGATCAGCGGATTCTTCATCTTGCTCGAGAACCAACTCGCCATCGGCGACGTTGTCGAGTTGAACGGTAAGGGCGGGGTCGTCGAGCGAATGACACTTCGGGTGGTGGCGATCCGAGATCTCGAGGGCATCGTCCACACGATTCCCAACGGATCGATCCAGATGGTGAGCAACCGAACGCGTAGCTGGTCGCGGGCTGTTATCGATGTCGGCGTCGCCTATAAGGAAAACGTCGACAATGTCATGCGGGTCTGTCGCGAGGTCCTCGAGGTGTTCGCGAAGGACGCTGATTGGTCCGAGAAGCTCTCGGACGCGCCAGTCGTTCAGGGGGTGCAGGCCCTGGCCGACAGCGCCGTCACGATCCGGTTGCTTGTGCCGACCGAGCCGGGCAAACAGTGGGAGGTGAAGCGGGAGCTGCTCAGACGCCTCAAGAACCGGTTCGACGAAGAAGGCATCGAGATCCCGTTCCCGCAGCGCACCCTGCACCTCGCCGACGGCGAGCGGCTCTTCGAGGGGCTGCGCCGGTAGGATGGACACGAGGGGATGATGTGAAACGGGCCCGCGGCCTATAGCAGCGGACCCGTGTGACGTTGCGGGACGGACGTGTCACGGAGAGGCTGGTGACGCGGCCTCGATTGCTTCGAGATCGGGCTTCACCGCATCGTCCAGGCGCACACCTCCTCGCTCGCCTCGGACCATGCGCGAGAACAGGGTCAGGTCCCGGTCGAACAGGAAACGAAACAGCAACCGTGTCCACGACTTGTGGGAGGCGAGGCTGTCGTACGCCTCGGGTGCCGTGCGCTTGATCTCGGGGAGTCGATTCCACGGGATCGATGGGAAGTCATGGTGCTCGTTGTGATAGCCGACGTTGAGCGCCAACTTGTTGAGCATGCCGTAGTAGCTGAACGTTTCTTGCTCGCCCTCGCTGACGCTGCACCCAGCGGGCGCCGAGCGGGTGCAGGCCGATCCCGAAGAAGAGCGAGAGAGCGAGGTACAGGAACGCCATCGGACCGACCAGCATGAAGATCGCGACGTCGAACGCGAACTGCGCGAGAATGTTGAACGCGGTCCATCGGTCCCAAAAGCCGACCTCCTTCATCAGCCGAACCGGCCGCACGCCCTCGATGAGGGGAAAGAGTAGCAACCACAGCGCTTTCCGCCATGCCGATCGGCCGACCAGCTTCGCCTCCCAGTGAAACGGGATGTCGGCGTCGAGCTCGTAAATGCCCTGGAAGGCGTGGTGCTTGAGATGGTACTTCGCGAACGAGACCGAGTTGGGAACGACAAGCGGAAGATTGGCGAGGATTCCCGTCAAGATATTCGGGACCGTACGCCTGAACACCAGTTTGTGCGTGCACTCGTGAATCACGACGAACAGCGCGTGGTTCGCGTACGCGCCGACGAAATAGGCAACGAGGATGACGAGCCACCACGGTTGGGCTCGCAACAGAAACGCCACCACGATCTGCAGCGCCACGATCCCCACGGTGTACGAGAACGTCATCGGGTTCTTTCCGATCAACTGTCGGATTTCTGGATGTGCCTTGAGGATGGCCTTGGTGCGACCGCGATGAGGCTCGGGCTTGGCGGAGTAGGTGAAGTCGAGCGGTGAGGTCACAACAGCTCCCAAGAGGGTCGAAGACAACGGGCGCCACTGAGCAAAAATGAAGGTTCGGGAACCGCGCCGCCAGGTCGACAGGCGCCGCGCTCGTCAGGCGTGACTGGCCCCACTCGGAGCGGAATCATGAAGCTGGTGCGGTCACTCCGGGGGTGGGACTCGAACCCACAACCCTTCGGTTAACAGCCGAATGCTCTACCATTGAGCTACCCCGGATCGTCGGCACAGCGCCGGTCTGGCCGCGCCGCTCGGGAGTCTAACGGCGGGCTAATCCTCACGCAAGCAAGTGCTGGAGCCTTCTGGCGGCCCTCGTTACGCGTGCAGCGGCTTGACGACCGAATCAGTCGGTTCAGTCAATACGGCCTGCAGGTATCGGGCCGTGTGCGTGGTGGTGACGGCGACCTCTTCCGGCGTACCCGTGGCCACGACCCTCCCGCCGGCGTCCCCGCCGTCGGGTCCGAGGTCGATGATCCAGTCGGCCCGTTTGATCACGTCGAGATGGTGTTCGATGACGATGACCGTGTGCCCGGCGTCGACTAGGCGATCGAGCACTTTGATGAGCGTCCGTACGTCATCGAGGTGAAGTCCGGTGGTGGGCTCGTCGAGGATATAGAGTCGCCGAGACTTCTTCCGGCTCGCCGTCGCCAACTGCCTGGCGACCTTGAGTCGCTGTGCCTCACCGCCCGACAGGGTGGTGGCCGGCTGGCCCAAGCACAGATAGCCCAGTCCCACCTGCTGCAGGTGCCAAAGGGCCTTGCCCAACCGTTCCTGATGTCGAAACCGCGCCATTGCCTGTTCCACGGTGAGGTTGAGCACATCGTGGATCGAGAGTCCCTTGATCCGAACGTCGAGTACCTCGGGTTCGAACCGGGTGCCCTCACAGGCCTCACAGGGGGTAAAGACATCGGCAAGGAACACCATCTCGACCTGGATGTGGCCGGCTCCTTCGCACAGGCGGCAGCGCCCGCCCCCGCTGGCATTGAAGCTGAACGTGGTTGGTGAGTACCCGCGGGCGCGCGCCAGCGGCTGGGCTGCAAAGAGCGCGCGGATCTCGTCGAACGCGCGAATGTAGGTAATCGGGTTGGATCGCGGGGTCTTGCCGATCGGCGACTGGTCGACCAGAACGACGTCGTCCAACCCTTCCCACCCCGTGAGTTGGGAGATCTCGCCGACTCGCTCGCCGAGGTGCTCTTTGGCTCCATGGGCACCTTTGAGCCGGGCAGCGAGCTGCCGGTACACCACGTCGTGGACGAGCGTCGACTTGCCAGATCCCGAGACGCCGGTGACGGCCGTGAGCGTCCCCAGCGGAAAGCTGACGTCGACGCCGTCCAGATTGTGCAGCCGTGCGCCGTGGACCGAGAGCCACTGTGGTCCACTCCGCCGTCGGGCCGATGGGATCGGGATGTGTTTCTCACCGCTCAGGTACGCCCCGGTCAACGTGCCCGCGCGTTCAGCACCCTCGACGGCGCCGGCATACACCACCTCGCCTCCGTGTTCGCCACTGCCGGGACCGAGCTCGACCATGTAGTCAGCGGCTCGAATGGTGACGGGGTCGTGTTCGACGATGACGACGGTATTGCCTTCGTCCCGTAGCCGCTCCAACAAACCGACGAGACGATGGATGTCGCGCGGGTGCAGGCCGATGGACGGCTCGTCCAGCACGTACAGCGTGTCCACCAGATGCGACCCGAGCGCGTTGGCGAGAGAGATGCGTTGGGCCTCGCCCCCCGACAGCGTCCTGGTCTGCCGGTCCAGCGTGAGGTACCCGAGACCGACGTCGCGGAGAAACCGCACGCGATCTTCGAGCTCCCTGAGGATGGTCCCCGCGACGGCCCGCTGAAACGCCGTAAGCTCGAGCTGACTCAGCCACTCGGCGAGCTCGTCGGCAGGGAGCCTGGTGACGTCACCGATGTGCCGGGTGTCCACCCGCACGGCCAGCGCTTCCGGCCGGAGCCGTGCACCGTCGCAGGCAGGACACCGCTGCGCCAACTGATACTGTCGCAGAAACACGCGGATGTACTGCTTGTACCGCTTCCGTTCGAGATCGCGGAGGAATGGAAAGATCCCTTTGAACCGGCCGCTCGTGTTATACAGGAGGTATCTGCGCTGCGTCTTGGCGAGCTTGGACCAAGGCCTGTCCAGTGGAATACCCTGCGCGTCGGCTGCCTGTCGCAGTTGACGCCGCCGCCGGGTGTAGCGCGGTTTCGTCCACGGGTCCAGGGCACCGTCTTCGAGGGTCCGGGCAGGATCGGGGACGATCAGCGATTCGTCGTACTCGAGCACCGCTCCGAACCCGTTGCATCCTGGACAAGCGCCCCTCGGATTGTTGAAGGAGAAGAGCGCCGGGGTGAGTGGGAGCGTTGGGGTTCCACAGGCCGTACAACGTGGATGCTGCGAGAAGCGCACCGGCGTTGTGGTCCCTCGTATCTCAGCGAGGCCTTCGCCCTCGGCAAATGCGGTGGCGACCGAATCGGCGAGGCGCCCGCGATTGCCGGCGATGATGCGAATCCGGTCCACCACGACGAGAAAGTCATCGCGGTCGAGGCGGACCGTGTCGGGCAACACGTCGAGACGGTACACCTCGTCGCCGACACGCACGCGGACAAAACCCATTGCGTTGAGGTTCTCCAGCACCCGCTCGTGCGTCGAATCTCCTCCCATCGGTAACGGAAAACACACGAGCGCGGATTGGCCGTCGGCGATCTCCAACAGTCGATCAACCGCCGTGGATGGCGAGTCCACCGTGACGGGCTCGCCGCATTGATGGCACGACGGGGTCCCGATGCGGGCCCACAACAGACGGAGATAGTCGTGAATCTCCGTGGCAGTCCCGACTGTCGAGCGGCTCGAGGTCGTTGGGTTCTTCTGCTCGATGGCCACAGCGGGCGACACACCCTCGATCCGGTCGACCGCGGGCTTCGGCATGCGCTCGAGGAACTGCTTGGCGTACGTCGAGAGGGACTCGATGTACCGACGCTGACCCTCGGCATAGAGTGTGTCGAAGGCGAGCGTGCTCTTACCCGATCCGGACGGGCCGGTCACCACGGTCAGCGACCTGTGGGGAATGGCGAGCGTGAACCCCTTCAGGTTGTGCTGTCGGGCTCCCTGAAGCACGATGTGATCGGGCATGGTGGGAAGCATAGCGGCGTCGGGTGGTGGGCTACAAGCGCACCGTTGACGGCGCGTGATCCCACACCGTACGTTGGCGAGGCATGGCGAAGAAGCTCGCTCCCCAACTGATGCGCCGCGGTCTCGAGATCTTTGCCGTGATCTCGCTGATCATGTTCGCGGCCGTGCTCTTCTACGGCAACAATCTCGGGCAGTTCGTGACCGCCATGGTGAATCTCCGTTGGGGGTGGGTACTCCTCGGCGTCGGTGTGGCGTCACTGGACTGGTTTGGTGGGGGTCTTCGCCTCTACGTTCTTGCGCGCCACGTCTATCCGGCGACGAGCATCAAAGGGGCGGTTCTTTCGGCCGGTCTCAACTCGTACGCGATGATGTTGACGCCGTCGCAGGCAGGTGGTGGGCCGCTCGGTATCTACACGCTCAAGCGGTACGGAACTCCGATCCCAGAGGGCATGGTCGCGACGTTCATGAGCTTTGTCGCGACGATTCTGTTCTTTGCGGCCGCGGGACCCGCGGTGGTGTTTCTTGGAGCCGGTGACACCCTCGAAGAGCACGGTATTCTGGGAGTGGCCACCCTCAACGACTTGTTTCGCCTGAGCTTGGGTGGTTTCATCGTGCTCGGCGCTGTCCTCCTGGCTCTGATCATCTTCCCCGATGTCGCCAGACGGATCGCCCGCCGCATAGTCAGTTGGTTGGAACGCCGCGGCAACCCAAAGATGGCCCATCGCATCTCCGGACTGAACGAGGGGATCGACCGAGCCCACGGAGCCATGGTGGCGTTCTTCCGCGGCCGCGGCTGGATCTCGCTCGCGGGTGGGGTACTCCTCACCGGACCGACCTTGGCCAACAAGCTGCTGGCTGGCTACATCGTGTTGCGGGCCCTCGACATTCACGCGCCCTTCGTCGACGTGGTGATGCTACAGACCCTGATCATCTTCCTGCTCTACTTCGCACCGACGCCAGGCGGGTCCGGCTTGGCCGAGGTCTTGTCCGGCGGGGTCATGTCGATCTTCGTGCCCCGTGAGCTGACGCCGTCATACATTCTTCTGTGGCGCATCTATGTGGCCTACCTGACGGTTGCCGCGGGGTCCTTCGTGTTCTGGCGCTGGCTCAAACTTTGGGAAGAAGAGGGCGACAATACGTCGGATGAGGCTGCGTCGACCACCCCGCTGTAGATAGGCGGGGTTCGGTTGCCCCGCCTCAGAGGCACCACTAGTTTCCTACAATTGCCCCAGAATTGAGGCGCCTCCCATGTCGTATCTCGAAGTCGCTGGCCGACGTCACGCCATTCCGGTGGGCGTGTTTGTCATCGGCAGTGACTCGACAGCGCAGATCGTGCTCCCGAGCACTGGAGTGTCGGGGCGCCATGCCGTCATTCACAGCACACCAGATGGGCAATCGGCGATTCGCTTGGGCGATGACAACTCGGTTGTGCTGGTGAACGGCGTCCGGCTCGGTTCGGAACCGGTGCCGTTGCTGCACGGAGACAAGATCGAGATCGGCGCACGGGAGCTGCACTTCGTGGATGAGCGTCGCAGCGGAAGCACGCAATACTTGCAGGCCATTGACCCGGGCCTGATGGCAGCGAAGCCCTCGGTGCGACGAGCTGCCACCGCGGGCACGGGAGGGCGCCTCGTCTCGTTGACGGACGGCCGGGAGTATGCCGTGAGCGGGACATCGTTGGTGATCGGACGTGACGCGAGATGTGATGTTGTGGTGGAGAGCAAGAACGTCTCCCGTCAGCATGCGGAGGTCGTTGCCACTCCGAACGGCTACATGCTGATCGACAGCAGCACCAATGGTACGTTTGTCAACGCCGAGCGGATCAGCGGGCAGTACCTGCTCAAGCGGGGCGACGTGATCCGGTGCGGAGAATACGAGTTTCGCTTTTATGGAGATGTGGCGCAGCCACCTCCAGTGGCACCCGAGCCGCCGGTAGCAGAACCGAAGGCTCCGGCGTCACCGACACCACCGCGTGGAGCGGCACAGCAGTTGAAGAATACTCTGTTCGGCGTGCCAGCCGTGCCACGGCCGGGAGCGCCGCCGCAGGGCCGACCGGCTCCGTCCGTCCGTCCCCCGGCCGCCGCTCCCAAGGAAGTGCCTGCGCCGTTCCAGGATCGCCGACCCGGAGGCGAGCGGGCGCCGACACCCGCAACCCGGCCCAGCGAGCCCAGGCTCTTGGCGAGCCTGATGGTGCGCAGCGGCCCGCTCAAGGGTAAGCGGTTTCCGATCAAGGTGCCGGTCATCAACGTGGGACGGGCCGACTACAACGACATTGTGCTGGATGTCGACAGCGTGTCGACCATCCATGCCAAGCTCCAACGTCGTGAAGGCATCTGGATGCTGGTCGATTTGGACTCGACAAATGGGACGCTGGTGGACGGTGAGCGGGTTCGGGGTGAAGTCCCACTTGCTCCGGGAGCCTTGATTCGGTTTGGCGAGGTGCAGACGATGTTCGAGCCGACGGACGATACCGTTGACCCGCAGAAGGGAAGCTCGACTCGGCTCATGGGGGCGATTCGTCTCCCGACGCCAACGCAGGACGACGACACGCCAGGAGCGCCGAAGCGATGATCGGGACGGGATGGGCACGTGGCTGAGACCGTTCGCTTCACCTGTGCGGGGCGCACCGACGTGGGCATTGTCCGCTCCGGCAATGAGGACGCATTCCTCATGCTTCCGGAGGCGGGTGTCTTCATCGTCGCCGATGGTATGGGTGGGCATGCGGCCGGCGAAGTCGCCAGTCAGATGGCCGTGACGATCGTGGGCCAGGCGCTGGGGGATGTGGCAGGCCAACCCGACTCGGATGCGGCCGACGTCATCCGCGAGTCCCTGGTCGAAGCCAACGGCGCGATTTTCGAGCGGACGCTCGTCGAGCAGGACAAACGTGGTATGGGGACGACTGCCACTGCGATGGTCATCAATGGCCGACGGTATCTCGTGGGACAGGTCGGAGATAGCCGCGCGTACGTGCACCGAGGCGAGCAGTTACTGCAGATCACCAAGGATCATTCCTATGTCCAGGAACAAGTGGATTCGGGGTATTTGACGGCGGAACAAGCCCGCACCCATCCGTATAGCAACGTGATCACGCGCTGCGTCGGTGCCAATGCTGAGGTGGCGCCCGACATCTATGGGGGCACCCTGCACGCCGGCGATGTGTTCCTGCTCGCCTCGGACGGACTCACCGGGATGCTCGAGGATGAAGACTTGATGTCCATCCTGCGGTCAGGGGATTCGCCGGGCGAGCTGGTCGACCACCTGATCAGCGAGGCCAACCGTCGTGGCGGGCTCGACAACATCACGGTGATCGTCGTGCGTATCGACGGGATCGATCGCGCTGACAATGGAGCGACAGCGAGTCCGGAGTGACGCGAGGTCCCAATCCGCAGGCGGTTGGCTCCGTCGCCGCCCAGCATCTCGGTCCCATCCTCTACGCGCTCGAGACCTGTGCCCTCACAATGGAAACCGAGGGACGCGGAGAGGAAGCGGAGTACTACCGTGCACTCGCGCGCCAGCTCGCTGAGGCGGGAGGGAGTCCCGCCGAGAGCTAGCGCGGTGTTTGAATGAGGGATCGACCCGCGTCCAGTTCGGCGCGCATCTCTTCCTCGGACCGTTCCCCCAGTGCGACAATGGCTGCCTCCGGCACCGAGCAGGGCTCGGCAGCAAAGACACGAAGGCGGCGTGCACTGGTGTGGAGTTCCTTGGTGATCTGTTCAATGCCGAGGAGGCCCGATCCATTCTCGATCCCCAATGACGCGATCCGCCCGCCCCGCATCCGGAGCGGCAAGTCGACCGTGAGCATCGTCGGTTTGGCAGGGAAATCCAGCAGCACTGCTCCCGCAGAGACGCCCAACTCGAGTGCCAGTCGATCTTCGACGCGACTGGACAGGTCCGGATCCGCTGCTATCCATTCGCCCCCTCCCGTGGGAACCTGACTGGCCGGGAGATCCAGTACGCGCTTGTACAACTGTCTGTGTCGGAGCCGGTCGCCCAGCCCGATGTCGGCAAGGTCCCGCACGGCTTCCATCAGCGATTCGTCTGAGCTCGCCGCAATCCATGATGGCGCAAGCCGCTGCTGGGCGATTGCAGAGCGGATCAGACGCTTGAACATTGCCGTTGCGCTGCGAATCGCGTGGTGCCAATAGACGTTGCGGTACATCTGGTACTTCGCGAAAAGCAGGGATTCGAGTGCACTCACGCCCTTCTCGTGGATCCCCACACGCCGATCGCCCGCATCGTTTTCGACGATCGTCGTCGAGTGGATCAGCCGGTCGACATCCACCGTCCCGTAGGGGACACCACACATACGCGCATCACGGGTCAAGTACTCGATCTTGTCGAGGTCGAGAGATCCCGCGATCAATCCCTGCAGTGTGCTGGTGCTCGTGCCGGCGATGAGCTCGCGGAGACCGGACGTGATTGACGCGACCCCGAAGGCGTCGAGGGCAGCACGGAGCTCCGGATGCTCGAAGTGCCGCACGGCCAGCTCCTCATGCGAGGGGAGTCCGGCTTCCTCGAGCGCGTGGGAGAACGGGTAGTGTCCAATGTCGTGCAGCAGTGCTGCGAGGCGTGTGAGGGTCAGCTCCGTGGTCGGGATACCGTCCAGCTCGCCGCGGTCACCCAACAGACTGAGAGCGCGGCGTGCCAGGTGATACGAGCCGAGCGCGTGCTCGAAGCGCGAGTGGGTCGCCCCAGGATAGACGAGAAAGGCGTGTCCCAGCTGACGTATGTAGCGCAAGCGCTGAAATGGTGCCGAATCGACGACCTCGAGCGAGTCTGCATCGATCTGGATGTTGTTCCAGATCGGATCGCGAATGACCTCGTAGTCTCCCGTGAGCGCCATCGATAGGCCGTTGGTGGCTACGTCGCCGCTAGCGGGGGCTGCATAGCACGCTCAGGGGAGTCCGTTCCCGCCGGCTGCCGCACCGGTGACGATCGCGTTCGGATCCCACGGAAGGATATCGGTGGGCAGGTGATACAGCGTCTGGATCGTCGCTTGGTCTCGTGGTGAAGGCGTCCCCACTTCGGGCTGGCGATACATCAGATCGAAAGGATCGTCGCTGTGGGCGAAGATCCCCAACGCGTGCCCGATCTCGTGGGTAGTGACTCGGGCGAGACAGTTGACCACGTCAGTGGCTGGGTTGCCCGGAAACCAGCGCAGTTCGATCCGGAGTTGCGCAGTGAATCTGATCTGCCCCGCCTGATCTGTACCGCGTGGCGGCACCAAGGTCAGGCCCTCGCACACCAGGCGCGGGGGGTCGTTCGTGAGCTCCGTGTCGGGTGGCGGATCCCCGATCAGGAGCAGGAGCACGTCGGCCTGCACCGAGTCGGACACGACCACACCACGGAATTCTCCATACAGAAACTGACGCTGCCATGCGCTCAAGCCCTGGGCGGCGTAGTCGGGGATGCGGCCGACGGGTTCCACGTAAATCCGCACGGGGAGAGATGTGGCCGGCCAGTGGAAGACCGAGTCGGTGCCTGCCAAGCGAAACTCGTATGGGGTGAGCCGGAGGGGTACTTCCGGCTGGTCGCATCCCGCAAGCACCGCGGCGGTCGAGAGCGCCAACAGACTAGCGCGTCGCATCGGTCAGCGTCCTCCGCACGATCAAGGTCGCGGCGACGCGATGGACCGAGCGATGCTGCCCCAGTCCGGTCGCCCGCAGTGCCTGGGTCGTGAACCGATGGAAATCGTAGGCCGCCTCCAATCCCACCCGCCACCGCAGGCC
>JAOTWK010000397.1 GCA_029862935.1 Gemmatimonadota bacterium
GTGGGGTCGGGGACACGAGACGCTGTCCATCGAAATCATCGGTGCCCGTACCGGCACGTTTCTCATTGCCCTCGCGTTCGCCAAGGTGCTGGTCACCGGCGCTACACTGGCCGTGACGCGCGCCGGCGGCGTGTTCACCCCTGCCCTCTTCATTGGTGCCACGTTGGGCGGTGGCCTCGCGGTGAGCGCGTCATCCCTGTTCCCGACGCTCGAGATCATTCCCGAAGCGTTTGCTCTCGTCGGCATGGCCGGGCTCGTGGCGGGCAGTGCCCACGCGCCACTCACAGCGATCATGATCGTGTTCGAGATGACGGATGACTATGCGTTGATCCTCCCGCTCATGCTCTGCGGGGCGATTGCCTACGTCACCGCGCGCCGCCTGCATCCCGAATCGATCTACTCGGAGTGGCTGGTGCGCCGCGGCGAGAAGATCCAGCTGGGTCGGGACGCCGCCGTCATGGAGCGCCTTCGAGTCCGGGAGTTCTTCAACGCCGACCCCGACGTCATCTCGGAAGAGGCATCCGTGCGCCAGGTGGTGGAAGCCTTGGGCGGGAGCGTCCAAGTCGAGTTCCCGGTCCTGGATGCCGATCTCAACCTCGTGGGAATGATCAGTTACGACGACCTGCGGATGGTGCTCGCACATCCCGATCACTACGAGGACGTGGTCCTGGCCGGCGATCTGGCAAGCCAGCAGTACGAGCGGGTCACCACCGACGACTCGCTGGCAACGGCGCTCCGGCGCCTCGGCGTGCGCGGGAGTCACTATGTCCCGGTCGTCGCCGCGGACAATCCGCAGCGGCTGGTGGGGGTCATCGGTCGTCGGGAGATCCTGGCCGCGTACGAGCGCGAGATCCTGACCGAGTCAGCCCCCTAAGGCTCAAGTGTCCGGGAACGGCCTAAGTCCTTGTTGACATAATCGTTACGGAGCGATAACGTCGTGTCCTGTCACCCTCTCTAGGCAGGCCAATGATGGCAAGGTTCGTCTGCGGTGTTGCGGTCGCGGCAACTCTCGCCGCGCTCCCTGGCAGTCTCGTCGCCCAGGGATTCCAAGTTAACGAGCACGGCACGTGCGTCATGGGACGCGCGGGGGTCGGTACGCCGAAACCGTGCGGTGATGGGTCGGCGATCTTCTACAATCCCGCGGGGATCGCGGGGATGGAAGGCGCAACGGTGAGCGTGGGCGTCACGGGCATCTACGCGTACGGGGATTTCGTTGATGACTACACGGGCACGAAGACCGATCTCGACAACCCACTGGTGCCCGTGCCGCACGCGTTCGTCGCCTACGGCATTACGCCGCAGCTGACGGCAGGACTCGGGTTCTTCGTCCCGTATGGACTGGGAACAAAGTGGCCGACTACGTTCGAGGGTCGCTTCAACGGGTACGACAACGATTTGCGGTCGCTGTATTTCCAGCCGACGGTCGCCTATCAAATTCATCCAATGATCGCCATCGGCGCCGGTTTTGATTTTGTGCTCGGCTCCGTGACCCTGACGCAGCGTGTCGATCTCTCCGAGCAAGGAGTTCCCGGACAGACGGTCACCTTCGGGAACCTCGGCATTCCCTATCACACCGATTTCGCGGATGCCAAGCTCGAGGCACACAATGCCACGGGCTTCGGTGGGAACGTCGGCATCCTCATCAAACCGCACGAAGCCGTGAGCATTGGCGCGCGCTACCTGTCGCGGGTCAAGCTGGACTATGACGGCGAGGCCACGTTCGAGCAGATCCCCACCAATATTGTGCTGCCGCCGTTCAACCCCATCTCGCTGGCCCTTGGCTTCGACCCCACCCAACCACTGCCGATCGATCCGCTCCTCGCGACCCAGTTTGCCGACGGCGCTCCACTCGGTGAACAGACCGGGGATGCGAGCATCACCATGCCGGATCAGATCTCAGTCGGCATAGCGGTGAGCCCCATGCCCGCGTTCACGCTGATGGCTGAGTGGCAGTGGGTGCACTGGGCGCTATTTGACACCTTGCGCCTGGACTTCGGTAATCTGGATGACGCGGACGATCCCGTCATCGTGGAGGACTACAAGAACACCAACGGGTTCCGCTTTGGGCTCGAAGTGATGGCCAACGACAAGCTCACGCTTCGTGGCGGCTATCTCTACCACCAGGGCGCAGCACCGCCTGAAACGGTGACGCCGCTCCTTCCCGAAGGAACCCGGAACGAGTTCACCGGCGGGTTCGGCTACAGGTTCAGTGACCGGTTTTCGGTCGACGTGGCCTACCAGGCCATCCGGCAGAACAAACGACGGGGACGGGTGGCCGAGCGGGAACCTGGTATGACAGCAACTGAAGTCATCAACGAGGTGAACAGCGGCCTCTACAAGTTCAATGCACACCTGTTCGGTGTGACGCTCACCGCCGCGTTCTAATGGCAACGACACACGGAAACAGAGGAGATTTCGCTATGGTTCGCCGAAAGATCTTGAGCCGTGCGGCGTTGGTACTGCTGATCGCGGTCTTTTTCGTCGCCTGCGACGATGACGTGCTCAATCCCCCGGACGCGGTGGATGCGCTGTTCAATCGGTACGTGGCAATCGGCAACAGTCTCACGGCCGGGTTTCAGTCGGGCGGCATCAACGACAGCACCCAGCTGCAGTCGTATGCGGTCCTGTTGGCACAGCAGTTCCAGACCGAATTCGAGGTCCCGCTGCTCAACAAGCCGGGCTGCCCACCGCCGCTCACAAACATCTTCACACAGGAAACGCTTGGCGGGCCCATGGCACCACCGTGCGCTGCTCGCGTAACGCCGATCCCCACGCGCATCAACAACGTGGCGGTGCCGGGGGCTGCGATCATCGACCTTCTCAGCAATCTCGATCCCGACAGTGACCCCAACACGCTCACGACCTTCATCTTGGGGGGCCGCACCCAACTCGAGGCCGCGGCCGACGCGCAACCGACCTTCGTGTCGATTGCCATTGGATCCAATGACATCCTGGGCGCGCTGCTGAACACCGCCAATCCAGGCGATCCCGCCTTGGTGACGGACCCCGCAGTGTTTGCCACCCGGCTTGCCGACCTGCTGGATCAGCTCGAGGCGCTGGGAACGATCGAAGGCGGCGTGTTGATCGGCACGCAGCCGGTATTCGTGGATGCCACGTCGGTCAGCGCTCCCTTCTTCACTCCCGGGGCAGCCTGGCAGCAGTTCGAGCTGTTCTTCGACGGCCAGACCGCCCCACTCAATTTCTTTGACGTCGATGCCGCGTGTGCGACGGCGCTGGTGCCGTTCCCCGTCGGGGGCCCCGCGCTGGCACTGGCCAACGCCAAGCTCGACTCCGTGCAGACCGGGCTGTTGAATCCCATCGACCTGATCCCCGCTGCGTTGGGCTGCGCGGACGCCCAGGCCATCACGGGACTCGAACTTGCTAACGTGCTCGCAGCACAGGCCGCGTACAACGCCGCCATCGAGGCGGAGGCCGCGGCGCGCGGATGGGCCTATCTGGATCCTACTCCCGTGTTCACCGGGCTCGCCGCGACCGCGGGCGCGTTCCGACCGTTCCCAGCGTTTGACCCGGCGGATCCGCAGCACGCGACCCAGCCATTCGGGTTCGCATTGAGCATCGACGGCTTCCATTGGAGCGCGACACTGCATGACGCTATCGCCGCAGCGGTGATTACGGCCATCAACGCGGAGTACGGCACGTCGGTCGCTACACCCTGACCGCCAGGCGTCGGGTTCGATCAGAACGGGAGGCTCACCTTGGTGGGCCTCCCGTTCTGCTGTAGATTGCGCGCCGATGACGCTGTCACTCCTGTCCGCCCGCCATCCTGCCGCCGCGCCGCTCTGCCGCCGTCTGGCGTGCGCGGCCGTCTTGGCTGGCATATTCGGCCTCATGAGTTCTTCCAGGGCCGGCGCCCAGTATCCCGACGCTCGCCTCGTCCCCAAAGGCGTG
>JAOTWK010000398.1 GCA_029862935.1 Gemmatimonadota bacterium
CATCCTCGTATCCAACCCGCTGGACGTCATGTGCTACGTGGCCAAGCAGGTTACAGGCTTCCCGCGAGAGCGTGTGATCGGTATGGCCGGCATTCTCGATACCGCTCGGTTCCGAGCGTTTCTCTCCGAGGCTGTCGGCGTGTCCGTCGAGGACATCCAGGCAATGGTCCTCGGTGGTCACGGTGACAGCATGGTGCCGCTGATCTCGTACACCACCGTGTCCGGAATCCCGATTACTCAATTCATCGACGCCGCCACGCTCGATCCGATCGTCGACCGAACTCGCAAGGGGGGTGGCGAGATCGTGAAGCACTTGAAGACTGGGTCGGCATACTACGCACCCTCTGCGGGTGCGGTCCAAATGGTCGAGGCGATCGTCAAGGACAAGAAGCGCCTGCTGCCGTGCTCGGCGTGGCTCACGGGCGAGTACGGGCTGAGCGACGTGTACCTCGGTGTGCCCTGTCTTCTCGGTGCCGGTGGCCTCGAGAAGATCGTGGAGATCAAGCTCAAGGCCGACGAGAAAAAGGCGCTTGCCAAGTCCGCGGAGGCTGTAAGATCAACCATGGAGGTGGTGCAGCTCTAGATCGCACGGCCGATTCGGTTCAGCGAGTACGGCCTGGCGCCCAATGCGCCAGGCCGTATTTTCGTCTGGACTTTCCTCCCGTGGAGTTTTCCATGATCACCATCATGTCGCTGTGGCTTCCGATCCTCCTGTCCGCCCTCTTTGTGTGGATCGCGAGCGCATTGGTGTGGACGGTCTTGCCACACCGGAAGAATGAGTTCAAGCAGCTCCCAGATGAAGAGGCGGCGCGCAAAGCCCTCAGGGCCGACGTCGGAGAGTACTACGTTCCCTGGGGATCCCAGGCGGCGATGAAGGATCCCGACTATCAGCGCAAGTGCCAAGAGGGACCGGTCGGCATCGTCCGCATCATCCCGTCGGGCAAGCCGGCGATGGGGAAGGCGATGGTCCTCTCGTTGCTGACCTACGTTGTGATCGGAGTCTTCGTGGCGTACCTCACCAGCCGAACGCTCGACCCGGGCGCGCCATACCTCGCCGTTCACCGCGTGGCCGGTGTCTTTGCCTTCGCGGCCTACTTCTTCGCAGCGCTACCGGATTCGATATGGTTCGGCAAGCCGTGGGGCTCCACGGGAAAGCTGCTGATCGAGGCACTCGTGTACTCGGGGTTGACGGGCGGGACGTTCGGGTGGCTCTGGCCCGCCTGATACTGGAGGACGATCACGGTCCGTCGTACGTCACGTAGTTTCGGGGCGTCTCCCACAGCACCAAGCGCTTGAGCGTGCCCGGGAGGCGCCCTTCCAGCATCTCCCAGATCACCACCACGATGTTCTCGGTCGTCGGATTGAGATCCGAGAACTCGGGCACGTCGAGGTTTAGATTCTTGTGATCGAGCCGAGAGAGCACGAGCTCCTCGACGATTCGCTTCACTTCACCCAAGTCGGCAACGTACCCCGAGCGCGGGTCGATCGCGCCGTCGACCGACACGTCCAGTTCGTAGTTGTGTCCATGATAGTTCGGGCTGTTGCACAGTCCGAAGAGCCGCTGGTTTTCTGCGTCGGAGAGCGCTGGATTGTGCAGCCGATGGGCGGCGTTGAAGTGAACGCGGCGGGTCACCGTGACATTTGGCATGGCCCGTACATAGCCGAGGCTGGCTCCCGGCGTCAAGGCGGATCCGTTGACCGCTGTCTATGGCATTGCTACTATTGAAGTTACGCAGATCATGACCCATGCTCGCACTTTCCTCGTCTTCGCGCTCGCCCTCGTGTGCTGCGCTCTGGACGCTCGGCCGGTCGCCGCGCAGGGTGGCCGCCTCGCGCTGAACTATGGCCGCTGGTGGTTGGACGAGCCCGCGAACCTGATGTCGCTCACCTACTACCGTCGGGCCATGGGACCGATCGATTACGGCTTGGGGTTATTTCACTTCGACGATCGCCGGCCGACGCCGGATCTGACCCAGAGCGGTGCCGAGCTCTCGCTCGGTGTGGGACGGTTGGGTGGGGGTCCTTATGCGTTCGGGGCTGCGTCGCTCGGTATACGCCATGTGGACGGGAACACCGACGCCGCTTGGACTGCCGGCGTTGGCTACCAGCTTCAGATCTTCTCCTTCATTCGGTTGGGGTTCGAGGGCGGCTATCGAGTGGAGGACACTGGGCTAAATGGCTTCTGGTCGTTGGACCCGCTTGACCGTCGCGGGTTCATGCTGCAGGGACACCTGGTTCTCGGCGGAGGTGGGCGTGCCGGTGCGCCGCGCGGCCGCCGCTCGCCACCCGCACCCGCGTGGGAACCACCGGACGACGACGGCACCGGGGAGTTGTTCACCGATTCTGAGGCAGCGACGCTCGCGGCCTCCGTGACCCAGACCGCGCTCGACGCGATGGGGACGCCGTATCAGTGGGGTGGGTCAGACCAAGATGGTTACGACTGCTCGGGACTCATTCAGTGGGCTTACAGCGAGCACGGGATCCTGCTTCCGCGCACCAGCCGTGAGCAGGCGCGACTCGGTGTGCAACTCGACCGCAACGCCAGCGTGCTGCGGCCGGGCGACATCTTGGGGTTCGCCGCAAGCGGCGGCGGCGTTTCGCATGTCGGCCTCTACGTCGGAAGCGGCGACTTCATTCACAGTTCATCTGCTGGGGTCCGCCTGTCGAGCCTCGTGGCTGACGACCCCGACAGTCGATGGTGGCAGCAGCGCTGGGTGACCGCTCGGAGGATCCTCAACTGATCACGTGCGCCGGGGTGATGTAAGCCGCTGATGCCGTGGATCGACTGGGTCTCTGAAGACAGCGCATCCGGTCCTCTCAAGCGCTTGTTCGACCATCTCCGTGGCCCGCACGGGGTCGCACACATCCTCAAGATCCACTCGCTCAATCCGGAATCGCTGAACCGGCACTACGCCTACTACCGGCACATCATGTTCGGACCGTCAGGCCTCTCACGGGTCGAGCGCGAGACGATCGCGGTCGTCGTCTCTACCACCAACAACTGCTTCTATTGAATCCAGCATCACGGGGCGGCGCTCCGTCAGGCTTCCGCAGACGACGCCAAGACCGACGCTGTCATGGCGGACTTCCACACCGCACCGCTCACCGCACGCGAGCGCGCGATGGCGGACTACGCGGTGAAACTCACGACCAGCCCTGCTGCGGTCGTTGAAGAGGATGTAGTCGCGCTCCGGGCGGCAGGGTTCACCGACGTTGACATCCTCGATATCTGCCAGATCACCGCGTACTTCAACTTCGTGAACCGCATGGCCGACGGCTTGGGGGTGGAGCTGGAGGCCAACTGACCCGAGCGCTGAGCCGTCCCTTGACTCACGCCGCGGGGACGATATCTTCCGAGTCTAGTTAGCACTCGTGTTTAGTGAGTGCTAATAGGAGTAAATCACTTCAACACAATCACTTACAACATATCGGAGGCACTGGAATGACCACTGCCGCGAAGAGCAAGGCGAAGCTCAAGATCCACCCGCTCGGCGATCGGGTCGTGGTTCGCCCGCTGGACGAAGCCGAGGAGATGCGGGGCGGTCTCTACATCCCCGACACGGCGAAAGAGAAGCCGCTGCAGGGAGAGATCTTGGCGGTTGGACCGGGGCGGTTCGAGAAGAACGAGCGCGTTCCCATGGATGTGAAGGTTGGACAGAAAGTGCTCTACTCGAAGTACGCCGGGACGGACTTCCGTGTCGGCGACGACGAGCTCCTCATCATCAAGGAATCTGACGTCCTCGCAATTATCGAGTGACGTAGGAGGCAACCAGACTTATGGCTAATTCGAAGGAACTTTACTTCGACGTCGCGGCTCGCACGGGCCTGAAGAGCGGTGTCGATCAACTGGCCCAAGCCGTCAAGGTGACGCTGGGGCCCAAGGGGCGGAACGTCGTCATCGA
>JAOTWK010000399.1 GCA_029862935.1 Gemmatimonadota bacterium
TCCGGGCAGGGGAGCCCGACCCCGTTCATGGCCCGCCGATCCGGTGACACCCTGACCATGACGACGTCGGATGAGGAGTACGACTTCGACCAGGACGGCACCGACGATCCGGCAGACCTGCGCATGGTGTTCGTGCGGCAATAGCGCGCACCGTGGACTGAGGGTCGCGGCGGAAAACCACGACGACGGGGTCGGCGAACGCCGACCCCGTTTCGCATTCCGGTCGTCGTCACGTCCCACGGTGGAACCGTTCCGGCCACCGCGTCGTAGGACTCCGTAGAGTCCATCCCACGGCGCCCGCCCTTGCTTGACCGGGCGCCGACCGGCGGATAGGTACACAACACGACCTCAGACACCGCGGGAGCACATCATGCGCATTCGGCGACCACTCCCTGCACTCGCAGGCATCCTGTTCGCGGTCGGAGCGCTGCTCATCCCGAGCCTCGCACCGGCACAGACCCCGACCACCGTCGACATCCCGTTCGAGAAGTTCACGCTCGACAACGGGCTCACCGTGATCGTGCACGAGGATCACAAGGCACCGATCGTGGCCGTGAACGTGTGGTACCATGTGGGCTCGAAGAACGAGAAGCCGGGACGTACGGGCTTCGCCCACCTGTTCGAGCACCTCATGTTCAACGGCAGCGAGCACTACAACGACGATTACTTCAAGGTGCTCGAACCGCTTGGCGCGACGGACCTCAACGGTACCACCAACGAAGACCGTACCAACTATTTCCAGAACGTCCCCACCTCCGCCCTCGACGTCGCCCTCTGGATGGAGTCCGACCGGATGGGCCATCTGCTCGGGGCCATCGACCAGGCGAAGCTCGACGAGCAGCGCGGCGTGGTGCAGAACGAGAAGCGGCAGGGTGAAAACCAGCCCTACGGCAAGGTGTGGAACGAGATCGCGCAGAACACATACCCCAGGGGCCATCCGTATTCGTGGAGCGTAATCGGCTCGATGGAAGATCTCAACGCCGCGAGCCTGGAGGACGTGCAGGAGTGGTTCCGCACCTACTACGGACCGTCGAACGCGGTCGTGGTGATGGCCGGCGACATCGATGTCGCCACCGCCAGGGAGAAGGCGGAGCGCTATTTCGGCGACATCCCGCCGGGGCCGCCGATCGCGAAGCACCAGACCTGGATCGCCAAACGCAGCGGCGTGCAGCGGCAGGTCATGCAGGATCGCGTGCCCCAGGCGCGCATCTACATGGTCTGGAACGTGCCACCCGGCACGAGTCGCGACGCGCAGATGCTGGACCTGGTGGGTGACGTACTGACATCCGGGAAGACCTCCCGGCTCTACAAGCGCCTCGTCTACGACGAGCAGATCGCCACGAGTGTGGGCGTGTTCGTCGACACCCGCGAGATCGGCAGCCAGTTCATCGTGATCACGACCGCGCGGCCCGATGCCGACCTGGCGGAGGTGGAGCGCGGCGTGGACGAAGAGATCGCGCGCCTCATCCGGACCGGACCGACGCCCGCGGAACTGCAGCGCGTGAAAACGCAGGCCCGGGCCGGCTTCATTCGCGGCGTGGAGCGCATCGGCGGGTTCGGCGGCAAGTCCGACGTCCTCGCCCAGGGCGAGGTGTACGCGGGCGATCCGGGGTTCTACAAGACGCGGCAGGCCTGGATCGCCGGGGCGACCGCCCAGGACCTGCGCGGTGCCGCCGAACGCTGGCTCTCCGACGGCGTGTTCAAGATCGAGGTCCACCCGTTCCCGGAGCTCGCGGCGGCCACGTCCGACGTCGACCGGACCGCCGGGGTGCCGACCGCGGGAACACCACCGACCGCAGATTTCCCCACACTGCAGCGCGCGACGCTGTCCAACGGTCTCGAAATCGTGCTCGCCGAGCGGCACACCATTCCGGTGGTGCAGTTCCAGTTGCTGGTCGACGCCGGTTATGCGGCCGATCAGTTCGGCGTGCCCGGCTCGGCGAATCTGGCCATTGACCTTATGGACGAAGGGACCCGCCGGCGGGACGCGCTCCGCATCAGCGAGGAGTTGGCCCAGCTCGGCGCGTCGCTCGGCACGAGCGCGAGCCTCGACGCTGCCACCGTCACGCTGTCGGCGCTCAAGGAAAACCTGGACGCGTCTCTGGACATTTACGCCGACGTGATCCTGAACCCGGCGTTTCCCGACAACGAGTTCCAGCGTCTCAAGCGGCAGACGTTGGCCCGGATCCAGCAGGAAAAGGCCCAGCCAATCGCCATCGCGCTTCGGGTGTTCTCGAAGCTCCTGTACGGTGAAGGCCACGCCTACGGAAACCCGCTCACGGGATCGGGCACCGAGGCCTCGGTCCAGGGGATGTCTCGGGAAAACCTCCAGCAGTTCCACACCACGTGGTTCAAGCCGAACAACGCCACGCTGCTCGTGGTGGGCGACGTCACCATGGATGAGGTCCGACCCAAGCTCGAGCAGTTGTTCCGCTCGTGGCGGCCCGGCGACGTCCCGCGGAAGAACCTGGCGGTGGTGCCGCAGAAGGACGCGTCGGCGGTCTATCTCTTCGACCGGCCGGGGGCGCTGCAGTCGATGATCATCGCCGGACACGTCGCGCCACCGCAGAACAACCCGGACGAGATCGCCATCGAATCCATGAACGCGATACTTGGCGGCGAGTTCAGCGCGCGGATCAACATGAACCTACGCGAGGACAAGCACTGGTCGTACGGCGCACAGAGCCTGTTCTGGTCGGCCAAGGGACAGCGGCCGTTCTTCGTCTACGCCCCCGTCCAGACCGACAAGACCAAGGAGTCGATGGTCGAGATCCAGGCCGAATTGAGTGCGATCCGTGGCAACCGCCCGCCGACCCCCGAAGAGTTGGAACGGGTGAAGGCGTCGCAGACCCTCACCCTTCCGGGACGGTGGGAAACGGCCGGTGCGATCATGGGATCCATCTCGCAGATCGTGCAGTACGGCCTACCGGACGACCACTTCACCACGTACGCCTCCAAGGTGCGGGCGCTGGACTTGGGACAGGTCTCCAAGGCAGCGGGCACCGTCCTGCATCCCGACAAAGTGGTCTGGGTCGTGGTGGGTGACCGCGAAAAGATCGAAGCCGGCATCCGCGAGCTGGGGTTCGGACGGGTGCAGCTCATCGATGCCGACGGGAACGTGAAGTAGCCTCGGCGATCGACCCGCCGACGGTAGGAGGGGCCGTGGTGTGCCACGGCCCCTCCGTCGTCCGCATTACCACCGGTCGCGGCCTTACCCGGGCCACTTGACGGGCCACCCGCCGCCACTAATATCGAGAACAGAAGTCGGTTATCAGGAGGGTAGGCATCTCCCCGTCCTCCGGGGTGCCCGACATCGTCGGCACTCGTCCATCGTCGGTAGGTTCGCCCTTCGCACCGCGAGCAAGTACCTCACGGCTTGGCCGGCGGCACGCCTCGACACCAACATCTTCCCTGCTGAAGCCAAAACCAGTCACGGGCCGAACACCTTCCGACCGGCCGCGCCGGTTCGTTCGGCCAGACCACCCATCAAGGAGGCTTTCATGCGCGCAGCTCTCACCTTCTTGGTCACCGCCCTGACGGTGCCGGCACTGGCACTCGCCCAAGGCCCCAGCCACACGAAGCATCCGGACAAGGTCGCCAACGCCATGAGCGCCGCGCCGGCGTCGATCGCCAGCGGCGCCACCGTGAGCGATTGGGATGGCACGATGCTGCGGCAGGGCACCAACGCGTGGACGTGCATGCCGGACAATCCGGACACGTCCGGCAACGACCCCATGTGTCTGGACGCACCGTGGCTCGCCTGGGCGCACGCGTGGATGAACAAGCAGAAACCCGACTACCGCGCCATGGGATTCGGCTACATGCTGGCTGGGGGTTCTCCCGAGTCCAACACCGATCCGTACGCAAAGGGACCCACCCCGACAAACCAGTG
>JAOTWK010000029.1 GCA_029862935.1 Gemmatimonadota bacterium
CGATCGGGCCGGCCGGATTTTCGTGGACGAGACGCCCCTCACGTTTGCCGATTTCCGCGCGGCGTTCCCCGCCATGGTGACGGCACGTCAGCCGACCGGCGTGTATCTCAGGGCTGATCAACGGGTCGACTACGGACAGGTTGTTCGCGTGCTCGCGGTGATGCGCGCGTCTGGAATCGGCGATGTGGGTCTGGTGGCTGAAGCAGAGGAGATCGGTCGGTGAGAAGTGTGCGTGCGCGTAAGCGTGCTCCGGAGAGCGGATCGTCAGGGGTCGCGCTATTTGCGACCGTCGGCGTGCACGTGCTGGCGGTCGGAATGGTCCTGACCGCGCCGCCCTTGGTGCGGCACTCCTTCGTACCGGTGTATTCGGTAGAACTCGTCGCTGCTCCTCGGCCGGAGCCGCAGCAACGCAGGGCGCCCGAGGCGGTGCAACGCCCAGCTGAGGAACCGGCGCCGGTCTCGACGCAGCCCAGGCCACGACGGTCGTCAGTGTCCGAGGAGACACCGCCGCCGCAGCCTGAGACACAACGGGAGCCCGCACCCCGGACGACGCCGCCCGAGCCCCCGGCGCCCGACGTCGAGCCGTCCACCGGAAGCGATCCGGCGACGGTCAAGACGAGCGGAGTCGAGTTCCCGTACCCCCAGTACCTGCGCAACATCGTCTCACAGGTGTATCGCCGCTGGCAGCGTCCATCCGGCCAGGCCTCGCTCCGCGCCGAGGTGTTGTTCTTCATTCACCGCGACGGCTCGATCACGAGCTTCCAGTTCGTGAAGCGCTCGGGCAGCTTCGGGTTCGATCTCGAGGCGCAAGGCGCGATCGAAGCCGCGGCAAACGCCGCCGCATTCGGTCCGCTACCGGAAGGATATTCCGCTGACGTGCTGCCGGTGACGTTCTTCTTCGACCCGTCGACCGTCCGATGATGCGCCGGTGCCTCGCCGTGTTGTTGGGGCTCATCCCGGTGACCGCGTCGGCCCAGGATCCGGTGCCGCCCATCGATCAGGGTGTCCGCATCGGCATCACCTACACGCCCGGGGTTCGGCCCGGCCTGCTCGTCCTGGGAGGGCCGCAGACCGAGCTGCTCGACTCGATCCGGCAGATCCTTCGGCGGGACTTGGAATACAGTGACCAGTTTGAGGTGATCACGCTTCCTGGCGGCGACAGTCTCGTCCTGGGTTTCGGCGGGTCGGAGGACGCCGGTCCAGCTGGTGGGACGGGCACGGGACCGTTCGTCAATTACTCGCTCTACTCCGCACTGGGTGCCGATTACGCGGTAGCCGTCGTGCCCCAGCCAACCGCGTCCGAGTACGCGGTGACCGTGTTGGACGTTAACGGTCAAATCGAGCGCGCGCGGGTCCGCCTCACGGCCTCCGACCCGCGGGACGGCGCGTTCAGGATGTCGGTGCATCGAGCCGCCGACGAGGTCGTTCGGGCCACCACGGGAGACGCGGGGATTGCCGCCACGCGCTTGCTGTTTGTGCGGGGCGGTCGCCTCTACCGAGTCGACGCGGATGGCGCGGCGCTGGAGTCGGTCACGCCTCCCGAGGTCACGGCATTCTCTCCGGCGTGGCATCCCTCGGGCTCACGCGTCGCCGCGTCCGAGTTGCTCGACGGATGGGCGAAGATTGCGATCTACGACGTGGAGACGGCGTCCCGGAGAGTGGTGGCGCCTACCGGCGACCAGCTCAACATCAGTCCAGACTTCTCGCCCGACGGGCAGACACTGGCATTTACGCGGATCACCGAGGAAGGCGCGGAGGTGTATCGGTATAACCTCTCGCGTGACTGTTGTTTAGAGCGCTTGACCGTGGGACGCTTTTCCGATAATCTATCACCCACGTTCAGCCCCGACGGGCGACAGATCGGGTTCGTCTCCACGAGAGCCGGTGGGACGCAGATCTACGTCATGGCGGCTGACGGGACAGGGCAAGAGCTGTTCGCCCCCTTCGACTATGGGGTGACGGGCAACTCGAATGCCCCAAGTTGGTCACCGGACGGTTTGCATATCGCGTTTCACCGCGACGTGGCAGGCAGCCCGCAGGTGTTCGTGATGGATGCCAGGTCGCGCGTGGTGCGTCAGTTGACGAGCGCGGGCCGGAATCACGACCCGGCGTGGGCACCGGACGGCCGGCATATCGCGTTTGTTTCGACGCGAACGGGCCGGCGGCAGGTGTGGATCATGGACGTCGAGACCGGTCGGGTGCGACAACTCACGACCATGGGCGATGCTCGGTTGCCGTCCTGGTCTCCTCGCATACCGGAGCAGACACAACCCTAAGCCTTCAGCATGGAGCAGAAATGAAAGCCAAGTTCACAGTCCTTCTCGGGATGGCGGCCATCATCGTGGCGGCCGCGTGCGGTGGACAGCCGGAACCGGTGATCCCGCAGCCCGACCCCGACTCGATCGCGCGCGAGCAGGCTCGCCGTGACTCGATCGCCCGCGAGCAGGCCCGGCTCGACAGCATTCGTCGTGCCCAGGCGGAACAGGACCGCATTCGACGCGAGCGGGAAGAGGCGGCGCGGCGTGAGGCGGCGATCACGGCCGAGGTGAGACAGATGCTTGCCTCCGTGGTCAACTTCGACTTCGATCGGTCGAACATCAGGATGGGGCGTGACACGGACATGCTGCAGCAGAAGCTCTCCATTCTGCAGGCCAATCCGGCGCTGCGCATCGAGGTCACCGGTCACTGCGACGAGCGCGGCTCGGATGAGTACAACATGGCGCTCGGCATGCGGCGTGCGAACGCTGCGAAGAAGTGGCTGACCGACCGCGGTGTTGCCGAGTCGCGGATCACCGTGCGTTCGATGGGTGAGGAGCAGCCCAAGATGATGGGCAGCACCGAGGACGCGTGGGCGCAGAATCGTCGCGACGAGTTTTCCATCACCGCGGGCGGTGACAAGTTGGTGAAACCGGCCGGCATGTGAGGCAATTCGCGCTTCTCGCGGTCGTGGCGGTCGCTCTGAGCGCATGTGCGCTCAAGAGTGACGTGCGGCGCGTAGAAGAGCGACTGATAGAAATGCAGGCAGAGACAGCCCGCACCGATTCGGTGCGGGCTGTCGTGCTTGACCTCATCGTGACGCTCCAGGAACAGATCGCCGACTCCCTGGGCACGCTCGATCGGCAACTGACGTCGTTTCAGGGTGACGTGCGTACTGACATGACTGAGGTCCAGCGCCAGTTGGTCCAGATCCAAGAACTCACTGGTCAGAGCCAGCAGCGGCTGTCCGATCTCAGAGGGCAGCTCGATACCCGGCTGGTGGAGGCGCGCTCTCAGCCCCGAGAAGGCCAACCGCAGGATACGCTGGGAGGTGGCGGGATCGCGGCGCAGGAGCTGTACGATCTCTCGTTGCAGCAGCTGCGGCGGGGCAGTCCGGAGACCGCGCGCGCCGGATTTCGCAAATTTCTAGGGGATTTTCCCGAGCACCCGCTCGCGGCTGACGCGCGGTTCTTCCTTGGTGAGTCGTGGGGGGAGGGATATCCCGACTCAGCCGCAGCCGCGTACGAGCAAGTGGTGAGGCGCGACCCTGATTCGCGCCGGGCACCGACGGCACTCTATCGCCTGGGCCTCCTTGCGGAGCGCCGTGGGGACCAACGGGCTGCGGAGGTGTACTACAGTCGTGTCATCGCGGGGTATCCGCGATCCGAAGAAGCACAGCTCGCGCGCACGAAGCTCGGCAACCCCGACCGGTAGGGCGGGGCGGATGCGGTCCGCTTCCACATGAGTGCCAAGACCCCCAAGGGCGAAATGCCCTTTCTGGAGCACCTCGAAGAGCTGAGGTGGCGCATCCTCTGGAGCCTCGTGGCTTTGGTGGTTGGATCAGTCATTGGGTTCTACCTGCTGCAGCGCTTTGACGTCTTCACGCTCCTCAAGGACCCGATAGCCCCGTACCTCCCCGAGGGCAAGCTCTTCATCACGCGACCAACGGACGCGTTCCTCATCACGCTCAAACTGGCCATCGTGATCGGGGCGATCTTGGCGTCGCCGGTGATTTTCGCCCAGTTGTGGCGGTTCCTCGCGCCTGCCCTGTACGAACACGAGCGCCGCTACATCGTGCCGGCGCTCATCGCCGGACTGGGACTGTTCCTCGCTGGTGTCCTGATGGCCTACAAATGGGTGCTGCCGGCTGTCTTTCGGATCCTCTACGGATTTCGCATCGGCGACATCGAGTGGATCATCACGGCCGACGCCTACTTCGGATTCGCCACACGAACGATTCTCGCGTTCGGAATCATGTTTCAGCTACCAATCGTTATGGTGCTGTTGTCGTCGATTGGACTGATCCGTCCGCAGACCTTTGCCCGACACCGTCCGATCGCGTTGGTGTTCGCCTCGATCTTCGCGGCGCTACTCACACCGCCCGATCCGGTTTCGATGCTCATGATGATGGTGCCGCTCATGGTCCTGTACGAGGTCGGCATCATCGTCTCGCGCACTCTGGTCAAGCGGCGTTCGCGCCATACCATCGGGACGGTGGTCATCGCAACGATCCTCACCCTGGGGATCCCGAACGGTGCCGACGCACAGGAGCGTCCCGAGCGGCCGCCCAAACCCGTTGGTGCCGCGGTGCAGCAGCAGGACACGGCCCGCGTCCGGCGCGACTCCGTTCTGCAACCGGTCGACACCGCTGCCGCCCGGCGTCTCGGGCTGCCCACCGCGCCCTCGCAGGCATTTCCGGCGCCCGACTCCATCATGCGAGAGCTGCTGACCCGTGAGGGATTCGCGGTCACCCGGTACGTGGGTGACAGCATCACACTGTTCGGTGAGTCCCGTGAGGTGGTCTTAGTTGGCCGTGCCATGGTCGAACGGGAAGGGAGTACACTGGAAGCGGGGCAGGTGAGTTTCCAGGAATCGGACTGCCGGTTGTTGGCGGGAGGCGAGCCTCGACCAGTGCTCTTTGACAACGAGACGGTGCTGGTCGGCGACGACATGCGGTATGATACCTGCCTTCGACGGGGCACCGTGCCGAGGGCGCTCACGAGCTTCATGCAGTCGGGTGTCAACTGGTATCTGCGGGGAGGGCTCGAGGTCGACTCGGCGTCCACGCGCATCTATGGCGCGTCGAACCAGATCACCAGCTGCGATCACCCATCGCCGCACTATCACATCAGCGCGCACAACGTGAAGTGGGTAAACAACACCATCATCGTCGCGCGGCCTGCCGTGCTGTACGTGCGTGACGTGCCAGTGTTGTGGCTCCCCTTCATCTTTCAGGATGTACGTCCCGGGCGCCGATCCGGCATTCTCATTCCGCGCTTCGGGTTCAACGATCTCGTGCGGCCCAGTGAGGGTTATCGGCGCCACGTCTCGAACATCGGCTACTACTTCGCGATCAACAACTACGTCGATTTCCAGGGCTCCCTCGACTGGTTCGACGGCAACTACATTGGGCTCAACGGTCAGTTTCGGTATCGCTGGCTCGATCGGTTCCTGTCGGGTGGTGTCTCGGCATCTTGGATCTTGGAGGATGGACAAGAGGGAGTGCCGGGCGCGCGCTCAATGCGATTGCAGTGGAACCACCAGCAGACCTTCGATCAACGCACGCGGCTCACCGCGGCCGTAGATTACGCAACGAGCGCCCGGGTCGTGCAACAGAACTCGATTGACCCGTTTCTCCAGACCGCGACGCTGTCGAGCCGCATCAACTTCAACAAGCAATTCAACTGGGGCACGTTTTCGGTTGGGGGGAATCACTCGCAGGACCTGAGCAACGGGACGGTGTCGCAGACGCTTCCGACCGTGAGTCTCACCCCGTCGCCGATCTCACTGTGGAGCGATGCGACGTGGTCACCCGCGTTCTCGCTCAGCAATTCCCGAACGCTCAATCAGACGCCGGGAACCGTCATCCCGCTGGCGCCGGTCGGCGGGCAGGAGGTGTTTGACACGTTACTCACCGACACGCGAACAACGACGTTTTCATTCCGCACGCCGCTCCGTGTCGGGCGATGGAACTGGGCCAACGACATCTCCGTCAGGGATTTTCGGACTACTCGTCCGCCCGCGCCATTGGTGTTTCCCGATCCAAACGATCCCGCGGACTCGGTGACCCGATACTACGGAGAGGATTTCCGTTCGGAGGTCGACTGGAACACGGGGATCAACCTCCCCATCCTGTTTGCGTCAAGCTGGAAGCTTCAGCCCTCGGTTGGTATTCGAAACACGACGGGCGGGGCGTTTCTCCTGCGCAACCGGTTTACAGGCGGTGACTTCGTAGCCCAGGGCAAACGGCTGTCGCTGAGCGTCAGCCTGTCGCCGACCGTGTTTGGCTTCTTCCCCGGTGTTGGCCCCCTGTCCCGCATCCGGCACTCCCTCTCGCCCAGGCTGAGCTGGACCTACTCGCCGAAAGCCACCGTGCCGGAAGCGTATGCACGCGCACTCGACCCCACGGGCCAATCGTCGTCGAGGGAGAGTCCCGCGGTCCAGCGGATCAGCCTCTCCCTTTCTCAAACGTTCGAGGGCAAGCTGAAGCCGGCGGAGGGTGATACGGTCGCGGATCCCCGACAAGCAAGGAAGACCAAACTGCTCAGCATCCAGACCTCGCCCATCGAATTCGATGTCGAGCAGGCCAAGGAAGAGGGAAGAAACGGCTGGACGACCCAGCGACTCACCAACCGGCTCACGAGCGATCTGCTACCGGGTTTCTCACTGGGGATGACGCACGACCTGTGGGACGGCCCGGTCGGGTTCGACACCACGGCATTCGACCCGTTTCTCACGACCGTGTCCGCGCGCTTCACAGTCTCGGCAAACACCTTCAACCGACTCCTGGGGTTGGTGACGGGTGGTGCAGGCGAGCCCTCCGTCGAGTCGGATCCCGAAGCAATCGATATCGGTCTCGACGATCCGGTCCAGCCGGCCGGCACAGGACTCGGTCCGACCAGTCGGCTCGATCGTGACTTCGGCGAGCCAATGCGACGGGGCCGGGGCGTACAGGCGTCTGTGACGTACGACGATCAACGTACGCGCCCCCGGGTCACCGCTCAGGGTGAAGAGATCGAGGCGGTGGCGAACCGTACGCTTGGGTTTGCGATCTCCTTTGCGCCGACTCCCGGGTGGTCCGTGTCATGGAACACCCAATACAACATGACGCTCAAGCAGTTCGGGCAGCACGTCCTGCGTCTAGATCGCACCATGCATCGGTGGCGTGCGACGTTCGCGTTCCTGAAGGCCCCAAACGGGAACTTCTCGTTCAACTTCTACATCTCGTTGCTCGACGAGCCCGAACTCAAATTCCAGTATGACCAACGCACTCTGCGCTGAGCACGCTCCGAAATCACGATCAGGTGTCCCCCCTCGGGGACAAGCACACACGTCGGTGTGTTCTTTGTAAGTTGTTGCTATTTAATAACATAGAGTGATTCCTGAACGCGGCATGCTCCGTGCACCTTGCGCATATTGGAAACATCGAGAGGGAATGGGACCATGCGACCCACGATCATAGGCCTTGCATTGGCCGTGGCCATCTCCGCTTGTGGCGAGAACGGTGTCGAACCGCTGCCGCTCGAAACGCCGCAGAATCTGGGCTATGAACTGGAGGCGAGCGGCGATCCCGATGCGCCGCTGGGCCTGCTCCTATTCTGGGACCAGGTGGACAATGCCAATCTCGCCGTATACCGCGTCTACTCCCGGCCCAGCGCGAACGCGAACTTCGGCCTGAGGGGCGAGACGACCTCAATCACGTTTCACGACAACGGAATCCCCGACCTCGAGTACTTCGTGGTTGCCGTCGATTTGAATGGGTTCGAGAGCGAGGCGAGCAACTCCGTGGTCATCGACGAGCGGCTGCGGTTGGATCCGGTGCAGTCACTGGTCGGCACGAGCCTGAATGGCGCCGTCTACCTGACATGGTCGGACAACCCATTCCAGACCTCACCGAACGCATTCAAACAGTACCGGGTGTACAGCGCGCCGTATGACTTGGATGCCGGGGCGTGCGACGATGCGTGGGGTCTCGAGGGGACGACCGTTGCACCGGAATTCGTGGTGGCGGCGCTCAATAATGGTGAGCCAGTGTGCTTCGCGATCTCCGCCGAGAGCATCGAGGGGTACGAGAGCCTGTGGTCGCCCACCTGGGCGGATACGCCTCGACCAGACGCGAGGAATGTGTTGATGACGGCGCGGGAGGCCGACGCGGCGACTGCAGGGTTCCGGTTCTGGCTCGACAACGGCGATGGGATCGTGGCGCCGGCAGAATTGGGCGTGGTGGCGGCCGAGTCCAACCCTGAGATCGACTTCTTTGTGCGGCGGGATGCGGGCGGCAACTTCTTCATGGTTCCCGTGCGCGCGGGCACGGAAGTGCTGCAATACAGCCAGGGGCCGGTTGACGACCTGACGTCTATCGATATCGCGCCCGAAACGGGATACAGCACCGCGGAGATCCAAGCCCAGCCGCGATTCGGGTATGTGTTCCAGATGGACGGCGGTGACGGATTTGCACGGTTTGGGGCCATTCGGGTTACACACGTCGGTCAGGACGTCATGATCTTCGATTGGAGTTTCCAGACCGATCCGGGGAATCCTGAGTTGGCCATCGGAGCGGGCGTGTTCAACGCCGCGCCGCAAGGGGTGGTGGTGAGGCGGTAGGAACGGGACGGGGTACGGGATGCGGGGGTGAGGGGCCAACACGGTTCCTCACCCTCTTTCGTATCCCGTATCCCGCATCCCGCATCCAATATCCCGTATCCCGTATCCCGTATCCGACCCTTACTTTTCCTCCATGTCCCAAACCTCTGTCATCCTCACGAGTTCCGGGTTGTCGATTCCCGACGTGGTCGCCGTCTCACGAGACGGCGCGACCGTTGCCATCGACCCTGCTGCGGCTGAGCGCGCCGATGCTTCCCGAGTTGCAATTGACCGGCTGCTTGCGAAGGGCGATGCGATCTACGGAGTCAACACTGGATTTGGGAAGCTTGCGACTGTGCGCATTGCGCCTGACAAGCTCGTGGAGCTGCAGCGCAACCTCATCCTGAGTCATGTCTCCGGAGTGGGCGAACCGCTGTCGGTAGATGTCGTCCGCGCGGTGATGTTGTTGCGGGCCAACGTGCTGCTTCGTGAGACGAGTGGCGTGCGCGCCCGCGTCGTGCAACAGATCGCGGACATGCTGAATGCCGGGATCCACCCGGTTGTGCCGGAGCAGGGGAGTGTCGGCGCCAGCGGAGACCTCGCCCCCCTCGCGCACATCGCGTATGGGATGATGGGGGAGGGTGACGTGGTGATACGGGAGACGGGATACGGGACACGGGACCAGGATCGATTGACGGCACGGGAGGCGCTCGAGGGGGCGGGCATCGAGCCTCTGGAATTCCTTCCCAAAGAAGCCCTGTCGTTCATCAATGGTACCCAGGTGCAGACCGCGATCCTCGCGACGGTCGTCCACGACGCACGGAACCTCTGGCGCTCGGCGGTCGGGGCGGCGGCGATGAGTGTCGAGGCGTTGATGGGGACGCCCGCGCCATTCGATGAGCGGATTCACGAGGCTCGCCCGCATCCGGGGCAGGTCCGCGCCGCGGCACTTATGCGGGAGCTGCTCGCCGATAGCGAGATCCGCGAGTCGCATCGGGTGGGTGACCCGAGAGTGCAAGACGCCTACAGTCTGCGCTGTTCACCTCAGATCCTGGGCCCCGTGGTCGACGCCGTCGAGTTCGCGGCGTCCGTTGCCGACATCGAGCTCAATGCCTCGACGGATAACCCGTTGGTGTTTGGCGAGGAGGTCCTCTCAGGGGGCAACTTCCATGGGCAGCCTATCGCGCTGGCACTCGACATCTTGAGTATCGTGCTCACGACGTTGGCAGGCCTCGCCGAACGACGGCTCGACCGCCTGATGAACCCGGAGGTTTCTCAGGGACTCCCTGCGTTCCTCGCCCACGATCCTGGACTGCATTCTGGGCTCATGATGATGCAGATCGTCGCCGCCTCGCTGGTGGGAGAGTCACGGACGTTGTCCACGCCGGCGAGCGTCCAGTCCATCCCTACCGACGCGAACCAGGAAGATGTCGTGCCCATGGGGATGGCGAGCGCCATCAAGGCACGGCGGGTGCTGGCCAACGCGCAGCGCGTTGTGGCCAGCGAGTTGATTGCGGGAGCACAGGGACTGGAATTTCGCAAGCCGCTTCGGCCGGGGCGTGGGGTGGAGAGACTGTACGACCGGGTGCGAGCCCTGGTGCCCGTTTACGAGCGGGACCGACCACTTACGGAAGATGTGGAACGCGTCGCGCGGGCGGTGGCAAAGGAGGCACTAGTATGACCACAACGGCTGCAGCGCGGGAGGTGCGGGCGCCGCGCGGATCGACGATTTCGTGCCGCGGCTGGATACAGGAAGCCGCCCTCCGGATGCTGATGAACAACCTGGACCCCGACGTGGCGGAGCGTCCGCACGACCTCATCGTGTACGGCGGGACTGGTCGCGCAGCCCGTAGCTGGGAAGCGTTCGACGCGATCTGCGCTGCGCTTCGAACACTTGGCAATGACGAGACGTTGCTCGTGCAGTCCGGAAAGCCGGTGGGGGTGTTCACTACCCACGAGGATGCTCCCCGCGTGCTCATCGCCAACGCGAACCTCGTTGGCCGGTGGGCGAACTGGGAGACCTTCCGTGAACTGGAGCGCCAGGGTCTCACCATGTACGGCCAGATGACGGCTGGCAGCTGGATCTACATCGGCACCCAGGGAATCCTCCAGGGCACATACGAGACCTTCGGCTCATTAGCGGCGCGGCACTTTGGAGGGTCGCTCGAGCGGCGCATCGTCCTGACGGGCGGATTGGGGGGGATGGGTGGTGCGCAGCCGCTCGCCGCCACGATGAACGGAGGGATCATGCTCGCGATTGAGGTGGATCCCGCTCGCATCAGACGCCGCCTCGATACACGCTACCTCGACATGATGACGGAGTCCCTGGATGACGCTTGGCGCAGGGTGGCCGACGCGCGGGAGAGCGGCAAGGCGATTTCCGTAGGTCTCGTCGGGAATTGTGCGGAAGTGCTCCCCGAGATGGTGAGCCGCGGGTGGGTCCCTGATGTGCTCACCGACCAGACGTCGGCACACGACACGCTGCAAGGGTACGTGCCGGCGGGGATCAGCCTGGAAGAGGCTGACAAATTGCGAGAGCGGGATCCTGCAGACTACGTGCGGCGCGCCAAAGAGTCGATCGCCGTGCACGTGCGAGCCATGCTGGCCCTGCAGCGCCAAGGCGCGATCACGTTCGACTACGGGAACAACATCCGCACGGAGGCCATGGACGCCGGCGTGACTGACGCGTTCGAGATTCCCGGTTTCGTGCCCGAGTACATCCGTCCGCTGTTTTGCGAGGGACGTGGCCCATTCCGGTGGGTAGCGCTTTCGGGCGAACCCAACGACATCTATCGCACCGATGATCTGGTGCTCGAGTTGTTTCCCGACGATCGCGTCCTCACGCGGTGGATTCGCAAGGCCCGCGATCAGGTTGCGTTTCAGGGGCTCCCGTCTCGCATTTGCTGGCTGGGAATGGGCGAGCGTGCCGCGTTCGGCCTGGGCATCAATGAGTTGGTGGGTCGCGGTGAGATCTCAGCGCCCATCGTGATCGGGCGTGACCACCTCGACACGGGCTCGGTAGCGTCCCCCTTCAGAGAAACCGAAGGCATGGTCGACGGCTCGGATGCGATCGCCGACTGGCCGATTCTGAACGCGTTGCTCAACACCGCGTCCGGCGCCTCGTGGGTCTCGTTCCACCACGGTGGCGGGGTCGGGATCGGCAACAGCTTGCATGCCGGTCAGGTGATCGTCGCCGACGGTACCCCCGCAGCGGCGCGGCGTCTCAGGAGGGTGCTCGACAACGATCCGGGCATCGGAATCGTGCGTCACGCCGACGCCGGATATCCGGAGGCGATCGAGGCCGCGGCACGCCACGGCCTGGTCATTCCCACGCGCGAGCTCGGGCGGTGAGCACGCTGTTGGTCGGGGCTACACAGGTCGTCACCTGCCGCGGACCCGCGCGGGCTCGGCGTGGCCGCGAGATGGAGCAGCTCGAAGTCTTGGAGGACGCGGCAGTGCTTATCGGCGACGATGGGTTGATTGCCGCTGTCGGGAGTGTCGGTGAGCTTCGGCAGCGCGCTGCCGGTGCCGCGATAGTCGAGCTGGAGGGTGTGCTGTTCCCTGGGCTCGTTGACTGCCATACGCACTCGGTGTTCGGGTCCGCCAGGCTCGCAGATTACGAACGTCGCGCGCGAGGGATCGGCTACAAGGCAATCGCGGCGGCGGGTGGCGGCATTCTGTCGTCAGTCGAGGATGTGCGGCAACGCTCGCGAGACGATCTCGTCGATCTGACTCGCCGTCGCTTGGATCGGCTGCTCCGGCATGGCACGACAACGGTCGAGGTGAAGTCGGGATATGGGCTCCAGCTCGATGCCGAGCTGAAGCAACTGGACGTGATCGAGGCCGTGGCGAACGGGGGACCTGATCTGGTGCCTACCTTCCTCGGCGCTCATGAAGTCCCGGCGGAGTACCGTAGCGATCCGAGTGCGTACGTCGAACTCGTCGTGCACGAGATGCTCCCCGCGGTCCAGCGTCAAGGTGTTGCGCGGTTTTGTGATGTCTTCTGTGAGCCCGGCGTGTTCACGGTGGACCAGTCACGCCGTGTGCTGTCGGCGGCGCGGCAGCATGGTCTTGGCCTCAAGCTTCATGCGGATGAGCTGGATCCGTCCGGTGGAGCCGAATTGGCGGTGGAGCTTGGCGCGGTGTCCGCGGACCACCTGGCGGCGATCTCGGATGCAGGCATCGCGGCACTCGCGGCGAGCGACACGATCGCCGTGCTTCTGCCGGGAACGATGATGTTCCTGGGTCGGTCACAACAGGCCCCCGGGCGCCGCCTGATCGATGCCGGCGCGGCGGTGGCGATTGCGACGGACTTCAATCCGGGCAGCTCGCCGGGGATGAGCCTCCCGCTCATGGCCACGATGGCGGTGACGCAGGCACGCGTGCTCCCGTCTGAGGCGGTGACTGCGATTACCGTGAACGGGGCCGCAGCGGTAGGGGAGGCCCATTCCCGCGGGCAGATTGCCGTCGGCTTCCGGGCTGATCTGGCCCTGGCGCAGGTCCACGATTGGCGTGAGTTGGTTTATTGGTACGGTACCGACCTTGTAACCGAGGCGTGGGTTGGGGGAGTGGCTTGTCTCCTGCGAGAGCGGCCCGTTAGTTTCTTGGGTTGAGCAAAGTTGGGGGTTTCTCCCGACGACTGTGATCACCTACGAGCCGATCGAGGGCCGTTCTGAACATCGAGAGAGCGAAGGACAAAGCCCGTAAGTTCGAGGCCCGGAGCCAGTGGGAAAAGGCGATCGAGCAGTATCAGCGGATCGTCACGGATCTCGAGATCACCGGTGAGGTGGACGCCGAGCTTGCCATCTACAACAAGCTCGGCGATCTCTACGTCAGGGTGGGCAAGGTGCCTTCGGGTGTCGCGACGTACGAGAAGGCCGTCGACCGCTACACAGAGAACGGATTCCCCAACAACGCCATCGCGCTCTGCAACAAGATCCTCCGGAACGCGCCGGGTCGCACGCCAGTCTACCTCAAGCTTGCCAAGCTCATGGTGGACCGGGGTTTCGTTGCCGAAGCGAAGCGCAACCTCCTCGAATACGCGGCGCGGATGCAGAAGTCCGGGAAGCTCGAGGACTCGTTCGACGCCCTCAAGGAATTTGCCGACCTCTCTCCTGACAACGAGGAGATCCGCCTGCTGCTTGCGGAACAGCTGAAGGCGGCGGCCCGAACCGAAGAGGCACGAGAGCAGCTCGCCAAGCTCTACGCTGAAGTGGAGTCCACCGGTGACGAGCGCCGGACCCGCGCGACGCTGCAGAAGCTGAGACAGATCGATCCGGAATACGACGTCGAGGCCGCGGCTCCTCAGGTCACCGTCAAGAAGAAGGCCAAGACCGGGGACCTGATCTTCCTGGATCTCGATGAGCCGTCCCCGGCTGCTGCGCCGACGGTGGCCTACGAGAAGGACGCTGCACCCCCCGTGGACGAAGTGCCAGTCGACGCGGCGGTTGAATTCGTTGCGACCTCGCTCGAGGAGGAGACCGCCGAGGCCAAGGCGGAGCTCGTCGAAGACGCAGAAGAGGGGCCGGCCCGGGCAGCCGAGATCGAGCCGACGTCCATGGTGGAGGAAACCGAGGCGGCGCTCGCTGACGGCGTCGACGTCGAGCGCGTGTCCGCCGATTACCTGACGGCTGCCGAAGGCGAGGTCGAGACACTTGACGGCCTCGATGTGAACGCGGAATTCGAGTCACCGCCTGCCGCGGCGGTCGAGGCGCTCGACTTCGAGCCAACTGCCGTGGAGGAGCCGCCCCGCGAGGTTCCTGAGGCGCTCGCTGAGGAGGTGCTCGAGGTCGTCCAAGAGCCCTCAGGCGATGAGGCCGTGGTCGTCGAGGAACCCGAGATCATCGGGCAGGCGTATGCGCCGGAAGAACCGGTCGCGGTGCCACCGGGGGATTTGGCGTCCATGGTCGACGAAGAGGAGCCAGTCCCGGTGTGGGAGGTCGATGAGGAAGCGGATACCGGGGTCGATCTGAGTGACATCGCGTCAGACGTCGAAGAGGCAGTCGCTGATGAAGGGCTCGTGGCCGAGCCGCCGGTGATCGAGGTCGAGGAGCCCGTCGTTGAGCCGCCGCCAGCTGCCGACGAGGAGATCCTGGTCGAGGAAGAGATCCCTGTGGTCGAGGCGGCGACGCCGGTGGAAGAAGACATCGCTGTCGACGAAGACGTGCCCGTGGTCGAGCCGCCGCTCCCCGCCGACGAGTTCGTGGTCCAAGTGGAGGAACCGGAATCGATCGAGCTGAGCACCGCGGGATCTGGTGGCGACCTGGGCGTGGACGTTCAGGATGGAACGTCGATCTGGGATGAGACGGAGGTGGGTGATTTCGAGGTCCCAGAGCTCGATCTCGAAGGCTTCGGCATCGAGGAGCCTCCCAAGAAGGTGGCTGGAGCGCCGGAGGGCGTGGTCGCCGCCATGGGTGTCGAGCGGCTCGAGGGCTTGGTGGCTGACGACCCCGACAATCCGGAGATTCACCGGGCGCTGGCTGAGGCGCTCATCGAGGAGGGCGGACGGGAACGCGGACTCGAGGAGTTGGACATCGCATTGCGTCTGCATGAGCACGACAAACAGTGGGGCAAAGCCGATCGGGTTGTCGGCGAGATCTTGCGGCTCGACCCCAACAGCATCCGGCACCACCAGAAAAGGGTGGAGCTGGCGTTCCAGCAGGGTGATAAGAGCGCCTTGGCAGGGGCGTACCTCGGACTCGCCGACGCGCTCTTCCGAACCGGCGCCGCGGACAGGGCGCGCGTGGTCTATCAGCGGGTGCTCGAGCACGATCCGACGAGCCAGCAGGCGCTGGCTGGACTGTCAACGCTCGAACCCGCGGAGGCAAAGCCACCAGACGGACGGCCGTCGGAAGCTGCGCGTTTCAAGGTTGCCGACGAGCCACCCGATGAGGGCGACTTCATCGATCTCGGTGCACTGATCCTCGAAGAAGAGCAGTCGGCTCCCGATACCCGAATGCGCATCCAGGACGAAGAGCCGACGGGTGACGAGCAGAAGGACTTCGAGGAAATGCTCGATGAGTTCAAGCGCGGCATCGAGGCCAACCTCCCCGATGAAGACTGGCAGGCGCACTACGACTTGGGGGTCGCCTTCAAAGAGATGGGATTGCTCGACGAGGCTATCGCTGAGTTCCAAAAGTCACTGCGCTCGTCAGAGGGCCGGTTGCAGACCGCGGAAGCGCTGGGTCTCTGTTTCTTCGAGAAGGGCCAGCATTCGGTGGCTGGCACGGTGTTGCGACGTGCGCTCGACTCGGAACCGGGCGGTGACGATTCGAAGATAGGCCTTCTCTACTGGCTCGGTCGGTGCGAGGAAGAGCAGGGGAGGCCGGACGAGGCTCTCACCAACTATCAACGCGTCTTTGCGGTCGACATCAACTTCGAAGACGTGGATAAGCGTGTGAGGGCCATTGCCGGGGACTGAGTCGGTGCAGCCCCAAGTCGCGAGTGTGTCGCTCCGCGCCATACAGGAGCCCGTACGGGCCGACCTGGACGCGGTGTTCGCGGAGCTCAGGCGAATCATTGCCTCCGACTTCCCGCTCATCGCCGACGTGAATCGGCACCTCCTCGGCATCAAGGGGAAGATGTTCCGCCCCACGCTGGTCCTGCTGTCGGCGGGAGCCACCAACGGCAGTGCTCGGCGTCAGGTGACGCTGGCAGCGGTCATCGAGCTGATTCATCTCGCAACGCTGATCCACGACGACTCGGTCGATCACTCCGTTCTGCGGCGGGGCCAGCCCACGGTGAACGCGCTGTTCAGTCATCAGATCGCCGTGATCATGGGGGATTACCTGTACTCTCGGGCGATCGTGGAGTTGGTGGGACTCGACGATCTCGAGCCGCTCCGTATCATGAGCCGCGTGACGAACGAGATGACCGTGGGCGAGATGCGGGAGATCGAAGCGCACGACGTCCTTGACTTCACGCTGGAGGACTACGATCGGCTGATCGATGCCAAGACCGCATCATTGATGTCTGGGGCGTGCGAAGTCGGGGCACTGGGGGGTGATCCAGCCCACCGTGAGCCGCTGAAGCGTTTCGGTCGCTACTTGGGGATGGCGTTCCAGATCGCTGACGACGTCCTGGACTACACCAGCACGAAAGAAGTGACCGGCAAGCCTGCCGGCCTGGATTTGCGCGAACACAAGATCACGCTCCCGCTCATTGCCGCGTTGCCTGAGATGACGGCTGACGAACGGCGTGCGGTTCAGACACTCATGAGCGA
>JAOTWK010000400.1 GCA_029862935.1 Gemmatimonadota bacterium
GAACGCCGCGTGACGCTCGGGGCCTCATGGCTTCGCTACGCGCTAGAATCTCACCGACAGCCCGAGCCCTAAAAACCGGCCGCCCCTACCCCACAGCGGGCTACGCAGGCCGATGGGAATCCCGACGCTACTCAGACTGACAGCCGTAAGTTGTTGTGTGGTAAGTGCCCGGGGCGGGAGTCGAACCCGCACGGGGTTTGCACCCCAAGGGATTTTAAGTCCCTTGCGTCTGCCCATTCCGCCACCCGGGCCTGTCGCGCACGCGTACCTACACGAAGGGAAGATATAGCGCGGAGCCGTACAGTCTGCACACGCACACCCACCACGTTCTGCGGTGAGTGTGGCTACTTGCGGCCACGGCGTGGCCACAGTCTACGAGCACGTTCCGAACGGTCTACAGACCGCTGCGCTGGTGGCGAGCACTCGGGCTTGGGCCGCCCCCTACTGAGGGGTCAGCCCCGTTTCGGCCGCCCAGGTGTCAAACAAGCGGCACTCGTGGTCGTCCAGGGCTACCTCCCCGTCAGCGGTGAAGCGGGGCGGCACGGCGATGCAGTCCGACACGTGCTCCCCCCATTGCCTGAGCAAATGCGCCGTTTCGTACTTCCCGCAGTCGTACCGCCGTCGTAGGAACCGGAGAAGCCCGGCCTCCCACAGCTCGCCGATGCGCCGCCAATCGTCGGCGTCGAAGCGGCGAGCGAGCCCTGCAAGATCCCGGTGTACCCGTAGCAGCACGGAGTACCGCCGCAGCAGCTCAGCATCGTCGATCGGTGGCTTCCGAAAGCTAAGGCCCAGGCCCAACGCGATCAGAAGGCCCACAACGCCGACCGGCACCACGAACGACGTCGCCTCGGGGATGACATGTGACACGAGGATGATGGCCGTCAACGCGGGGAGCCCCACCGTGAGGCCGAATAGTCTCGCCCTCCTCCGTCGCAGGTACATCGTAGCTGCAATCTGCAAGCCTGGTTCAGCGGCAAACAGAGGAGGGTTTGTCTGAGATAAAGTTGGACGGCGAACTTCCCCTCAGAGTGGTCGGCAATTGGGGGGGACGCAGCCTCGACGACGGCTGATAGAGCGCGGCGGGTTTGGAGCTTGGGGGCCCGAGTTTGGTCCGAGAAGCTAACGGGAGTCGATCTGCTCGCGGTGCTTGCTGAGCAACCGTTCCGCGAAATCGATCCGCTCTTCCAGCTCGACCACCTGCCCGGTGTGCATCTGCTCGAGTCGGTCCATCTGTTCCTGGTGCCGCTGCTCCAGTTCCGCCATCCGACTATCGAAGCGATACGCCGTGTCCGCAGCGCCGCGGCCGGCCTGCATCCGTGCGATTCTCGCCCGATACCAGGTTGGAATGGCCGAGCCGGCAATCACCACGCCACCGATGATCGCTGCCGCGGACTCCTCCTCGCCCCCACCCACACCGGCCAGAATGGCGCCCAGGACGACTCTCCCGAGGATCGAGAGCGCGGTCTTCCACCACTGGTATTCGGGCGGGACGGGCGCGGCTCGTGCTGAGAGCGCCGGGGTGAGGGTACCCACGGGGTACGCGCACGCCGGGCATACGGCGGCGCTGTTCGAAACCTCCCGTCCGCATTCGGGGCAATCGATCAAAGCCATCCCAAGTGCCCTCCTTGTCGTCACCGACAGGCAGAGGCCAGCCGCCTCGCACCCGGTCACCACCGAACATCCCCGCGCTCTGAAGAATCAAACCGCCGTGCTCATGGCGCGGAACCCCATCTAGCTGTGACGCGCGAAGAAGGGTGCTCCAGATTGGAGAAGACCTGCGGGATGCAGAGGCTAGAACCCGACCTCGATGCCGAGCCGGGCCATCGAGACCTGAATCGGCACGTCCTGCTGATTCACCGTGCGGTCGATACGCTGGAACTCGTAGTCCACCCGCCCGCGAAACCGGCCGTTTCGCGTCCCGAACGCGGCGCCGAACCCGACCTCGAACGCGAGACCTGCGTCCCCGCCACCGTTGAACTGGGGGGCCACGAGATACGCGGCACGGCCCCAGAAGCTCCCCGCCCGAGAAATCGGGATCTCCGACAAGAGCCCCACGCGGCCCAGCCCCACATCCTGCACCGCGAATTCCGGATCGACTCGGCGGCGGCTGGCGCCGATTTCCAACGCGAGGCCCGGGGTCATGAGAAAGTTGAGCCGCGCGTCACCCTGCACCATGTCGAACTTCTGCGAGCCCCCTTCGGCCGAGTCGAGCCGCGCGGCGAAGCCCGACAGATCGAGGCCGAAGCGCCCGAGCCGTACCACGATGGTGCCGCCCCCGCCCCCGCCAATCGATCGGCGATCCTGGTTCAGCTCGGTGTGCGTGAGCGCGGCCCCGAACACGCCGATCCGCACGGTCTGCGCGCGACCCACGGCCGGGACGAGCACCGCGGCCGCCAACGCGAGTGCCGTGAGCCGCCGCGTCATGGTGTCTCCATCTGGCTGATCGACAGGCGCACCTGCTGGCGCCGTCGCTCGTTCTCGAAGGCGATCTCGGTGTTCCGTGCCGTGAGTTGCTCGCGCAGCAACTTGTTGTACTGGATGTTCGCCTCGACCGGCCTGGGATCGGGCCGCTTGAGGCTGAGTGCCAGTCCCACACCCAGGGTGAGAACGCTCGCCCCGCCCAACTCTGCATGTGTCCCGCCACCCACATCGGTGTTCTCCAGCGCGAGCGTGGCGCCGGCTGCGAGCCCGGCAAACAGCACCGCGTATCCCAGCGGTTTCCAGTTGCGCGGCGGCGAGACAACCTCGGGTTGCTCCACGTAGCCCGGCAGACTCCGGAGATGCGGCACGGTATCGAGCCTGCCGTGGCTCACCTCGACGGTGATCGGGACCGCGAACTCGTTGCGCCCCTCAACCGCGGTCACCACAACACGGTACTCGCCAGGCGGTACCGGGCTCCCGTCGGCATCGAGCGCGGTCCAATCCACCCGGGTCGGCCCCGACACCAACTGCGTATCGATCACCATCTCGCCACCCGGCCCGAACACGCTCGTCATGGCCCGCGCCCCACGGGATACCTCGAATCGGAGCGCTGCGTACCCCTGCCCTGCCACGAACGAAGCCGAGTCCATCCTCACGTTGCGCACCACCAGCACCTGCCCGAGCGCTGACGCGTAGAGCGAGGTGATCCGGGGCGACACGACGTCCACGTCGGGCTCGCGATTCGGATCGATGAAGATGAGCTCCTTGAATGCCTCTACCGCGGCGTTGGTCGAGTCCAACGCAGCGTAGGAAAACGCCAGGATCTCGAGCGTCGCGATGCGGTCGTCGCGCGACAGATCGAACTGCAGAGCCCGTCGCGCCAGCACGATGGCCTGACGCAGATCGAGATCGTCGTACGCCACCCGAGCCCGCCGCGCCTCGGGGTGCCGCTGCGCGGCGGCGTTCGGCGCCACAAGCGCCAGACACATGAGCGCGAGGACCCACCGCATCACATACCCTCCGGTACGAGCGTGACGCGTTTGCGCGTCTCGTTTCCAGTCGTGATCATCATCCGCTCGCGAAAGAGCTGGAACCCTTCACGCCGAATCTCCACCACATGTTCGCCGCGCGCGAGCTCCAGGCGAATCACCGGCGTGTCCCGGATCTCGCGCCCGTCCACGACGAGCAGGCCGTGCGGGGTGGCGTCGATCGTGAGATACCCTATCTGCGGCACTGGCGGCGTGCGCTCGACGGGCGGCGACGTCCGCCGCGTCGGTACCTGGACCGGCGGCGACTGCCGCACCGGAGTGGGCTGGGTGTCGGCCGGCGCAGCTCCGGTATCGGTTGCCGCCGACTGCGCCGCTGTGGACTCGGCCGCGGCGAGCACCATGGCGCTTTCCGGCTGGGCCGGTGCCCCAACCGGACCCCCTGTGGGCTGGCCACTTCGGGTCGCAAGCCTCGTGGCGCG
>JAOTWK010000030.1 GCA_029862935.1 Gemmatimonadota bacterium
TGCCGTCTCTGGTGCACTGCGAGTGCAGGCGGCCAACGAGAGAAGTACGAACGTGGTTGTCGAGCGCCACAGCGGCGTCATCGTGGTCATGCCATCGCTCCCAGAGAGTGGACGGGTTTCTTGAGACAATACTATCGCACAGAGGGCAGGATGGTGTAGGGCCGGGCGCTCGCGGCTCGTATCCCGCACTCTGCATCTCGTCTCCCTTATCCCTCGCTCATCCCACCTGCTATCTTCAACACCCCATGAGCCTGCTTCACTTCTTCCGCTACCCCGGACTCACGGAGACCAAGAGAAACGCCCTGGTCACGCTCGTGCAGGAGCGTGTGAGCCAGGACATCTCGGCGCTCGACACCGAGTTCTGCTTCAACATTGACGTTTCCGCACCGCTCACCCCCGAAGAGCTTCGGAAGCTGTCGTGGTTGCTGGCCGAGACATTCGAGCAGGGAGGGTTCAGCGCGCAGCCATTCCTCAACCACGGACTGGTACTGGAAGTCGGGCCGCGCATGAACTTCTCGACCGCGTGGTCGACCAACGCTGTCTCGATTTGCCATGCCTGCGGGCTCACCAAGATCCGTCGGATCGAACGCTCCCGTCGGTACCAACTGATCTGGCATGCTCACGAACCCGCCGATCACCGCCTGAGCCCTGAGCACGCGGCGGCGTTTCTTGCCCTCGTGCATGACCGAATGACCGAGTGCCAATATCTCGAGCCACTGGAGACTTTCGCGACGGGCGTGACACCACCGCCCGTGTTCACGGTTCCGCTCTTGGCAGAGGGACGGGTGGCCCTCGAGCGAATGAATCGAGAGCTGGGTCTCGCGTTTGACGACTGGGATCTGGACTACTACACAGATCTGTTCGTCAACCGGATCGGTCGCGATCCAACCACGGTCGAGTGCTTTGACATCGCGCAGTCCAACAGTGAGCACTCGCGGCACTGGTTCTTCAAAGGACACCTGATCATCGACGGTCACGAGGTGGGTCGCCACTTGATCGAGCTCGTCAAGGGCACGTTGGACGCGAACCCTAACAACAGCGTCATCGCGTTCCGAGACAACTCGAGTGCGATTCGCGGGTTTCCGATTCGGACTATCCTGCCGAGCCAACGAGGTGCACCGTCGTCGTTCATCGATACGGAGGTCGTCTACCAGCTCACCTTCACAGCGGAGACTCACAACTTCCCGAGTGGGGTTGCGCCGTTTCCGGGTGCGGAGACCGGCACGGGCGGTCGCATACGCGATGGGCACGCCACGGGCCGCGGGTCGTTGGTCGTGGCCGGAACAGCGGCATACTGCGTCGGCAACCTTCGAATCCCGGGATACGAGCTGCCGTGGGAACCCACGGAGTTCGTGTATCCCGACAACCTGGCGGCGCCGTTGGACATCGAGATCGAAGCTTCCAATGGGGCGTCAGACTATGGCAACAAGTTCGGGGAACCGGTCTTCCAGGGGTACACACGCTCGTTCGGCCTGAGACTTCCCAATGGCGAGCGCCGCGAATGGATCAAACCGATCATGTTCAGCGGTGGGATTGGGCAGATGGATGCACTGCATGTCGAGAAGGGTTCGCCTGAGGCGGACATGTTGGTGGTCAAGTTGGGTGGGCCGGCGTACCGCATTGGCATGGGGGGCGGCGCGGCGTCGAGTATGGTGCAGGGCGAAAACGTCGCCGAGCGCGACTTCAACGCGGTTCAGCGCGGCGATGCGGAGATGGAGCAGAAGGTGAACCGTGTCATCCGCGCGTGTGTGGAGCTCGGTGAGGCAAATCCCATCGTGAGCATCCATGACCAGGGGGCAGGTGGCAACTGCAATGTATTGAAGGAGATCGTCGAGCCAGCCGGCGCGCAGATCGAGATCCGCGAGATCCCGCTGGGCGATGAAACGCTGTCAGTGTTGGAAATCTGGGGAGCCGAATATCAGGAGAACGACGCCCTGCTGATCCGACCCGCCCACGCAGATTTGTTCCGCGATCTCTGCACGCGCGAGAACGCACCGTTTGCCATCGTCGGTCATGTGACCGGTGATGGGAGAGTTGTTGTACACGACAGCGCTGATGACTCGACGCCGGTCAATCTCGAGCTCGATCATGTGCTGGGCGAGATGCCGCAGAAGACATTCGAGCTAGAGCGGATTGCACCAACGCTGGAACCGTTGCGACTGCCCCCACAGCTGACCGTGCGAGACGCGTTGGACCGCGTGCTTCGCCTGCTGTCGGTCGGCTCGAAGCGTTTTCTCACGACCAAAGTAGATCGTTGCGTAACCGGGTTGCTTGCGCAGCAGCAGTGCTGCGGGCCGTTGCAGCTGACCGTGGCCGACGTCGCTGTGATTGCACAGAGCCATTTCGGCGTCACCGGAGCCGCGACGGCCATCGGTGAGCAGCCGATCAAGGGCTTGATCGACACGTCAGCCATGGCACGCATGAGTGTGGGCGAAGCCCTCACCAACCTGGTGTGGGCACGGGTGAGCGCTCTCGAAGACGTCAAATGCTCAGCCAACTGGATGTGGGCTGCGAAGCTACCCGGTGAGGGGGCGGCGCTGTTCGATGCCGCCACCGCGATGCACGACATGATGGTGGAGCTGGGGATCGCCGTTGACGGAGGGAAGGACAGTATCTCCATGGCGGCACTCGCCCCGAGCGTGCAGGGTGGGCAAGAGACCGTGAAGGCACCAGGGAGTCTGGTGATCTCCGCGTACGTGACGTGCCCCGACATCACTCGGATCGTGACCCCCGACCTCGAGCTTCCTGGGTCGGGTCGACTGCTCTACGTCGATCTTGGTGGCGGCCATCACCGGTTGGGTGGATCGGCGTTGGCGCAGGTCTACGGAAAGGTGGGAAGCGAATCGCCGGATGTCGAAGACGTCGCATTGCTCGGTCGGGCCTTCCATGCGGTCCAGACGCTGCTGGACGAGGGGGTCATGACTGCTGGACATGACCGCAGTGACGGGGGCCTGGTCACCACCCTCTTGGAAATGGCGTTTGCTGGTGACTGCGGGATCGACGTCGATCTTGGCACCTCGGCGCACGATGTGCTCGCAACTTTGTTTTCCGAAGAGCTTGGGCTCGTGCTCGAGGTCGATGCTGCAGGAGAGCGCCACACCCTCGATGTGTTCCGGCGCGCCGGGGTCCCGTGCGAGTCCATTGGGTCGGTGACTGGGAACAGACATGTGCGAATCCGCTGTGGTGGCTCGGAGGTTCTGTGCGAGGATCTCCGCGATCTGCGCGACCTCTGGGAGATCACGAGCTTTGCGTTGGATCGGCTGCAGGCAAACCCGGAGTGTGTGGAGAGTGAGCGGCGTGGGCTCCGGGACAGAAAGACACCGTCCTACTCGCTCACATTCATGCCGGAGCCCACCACTCCTGCCGTTCTCGGAGCTGAGAACAAGACCAAGGTGGCCATCATTCGGGAAGAGGGCTCGAACGGCGATCGTGAGATGGCGTCAGCGTTCCACGCTGCGGGGTTCGAGGCGTGGGACGTCACGATGTCCGATCTCCGTTCGGGCCGGATCGAGCTCGATTGCTTCCGCGGTGTCGTCTTCGTCGGGGGGTTCAGCTTCGCTGACGTGCTGGATTCGGCGAAGGGGTGGGCGGGCGTGATCAAGTTCAACGAGAGTGTCTGGAGTCAGTTCGACGAGTTCTACGCGCGACCAGACACGTTCAGCCTCGGTGTGTGCAACGGGTGCCAGTTGCTAGCCCTCTTGGGCTGGGTGCCATGGCGCGGGATGACGGATACCACACAACCGCGGTTCATCCAGAACGAATCGGGTCGCTTTGAGTCACGCTTTGCTACGGTCATGATCCAGAACAGTCCGGCGATTATGCTCCGTGGTATGGAAGGGTCCACCATGGGTGTGTGGGTGGCCCACGGCGAAGGGAGGGCATACTTCCCCGACACATCCGTATTGGATCGGGTAGACAGGGAATTGCTCGCACCGATCCGGTTCGTAGACGATGATGGGACGGTGAGCGAGACCTATCCGTTCAACCCCAACGGTTCACCCCGTGGGATCACCGGACTGTGCTCGCCTGACGGCCGGCACCTGGCGTTGATGCCGCACCCGGAGCGGACGTTCCTCCCCTGGCAGTGGGGCTGGATGCCACGCGCTTGGAAGGAAGAGTTCCGTGCGTCCCCCTGGCTGAGGATGTTCCAGAACGCTCGGGAGTGGTGTGAGGCGTAGCCGTCTGCCATCAGCGCTTGAACGAGCCGTCGAAGACGGGCCACGACGGTCGGTGACGGCCTACCAGGGGAATGGTGATTCGTCATCGTCGTCTTGGTCGTTGCAGCCGTCAGAGTCGTCGTCTTCTGGCCCGCCTGTCCCTCTCCGACCTGCTGACGCCGCAGCGGGGTGAGTGGGCAGTGGGATCGAGCCACCCCTGAAGCGATTGGCCAGCAGCGAAGCCCAGCTACTGCTGGCGCTCGATGATCGTGCAGATAGCCCCGATTCCCTCGCTCGTCAGCTTGCGGTCGGGCCGCGCGACGTAAGGAGCCGGAGCAGAGGCAGGCCGGAGGGGTCGATCTCGTAACTGTCTGGCGGTGCGTTTCGTATGGTGATTGTCGGCCCTTTTGGCCTAGCTCTGGACCCGAGCGTATTCTACACATTCCCCGAGAGGTCACCACTAGGCATGGATCCATTTCTCGACCGAGTTAGGGAAAAGCTCTCCGATCGCTACGCAGTGGAGCGCGAGCTCGGCCGTGGTGGGATGGCAACGGTGTTTCTGGCGGCGGACCAGAAGCACAACCGTGAGGTTGCGATCAAGGTGATCCGTCCCGAAATCGCCATCTCGGTCGGCGTGGACCGGTTCCTGCGCGAGATCAGGATTGCTGCGCGTCTCTCACATCCCCACATAGTTCCGGTCTACGACTCCGGGGACGTAGACGGTCTCATGTACTACGTCATGCCCCACATAGATGGAGAATCATTGCGCGAGCGGCTGGAACGCGAGACGCGGCTCGACGTGAGCGAGGCCATTGACATCACGTCCGAGGTCGGAAGGGCCCTCACGTACGCCCACGCACACCACGTCGTGCACCGCGACATCAAGCCAGCCAATATCCTCCTGTCCAACGGTCACGCCGTCGTGATGGATTTCGGGGTCGCGCGGGCTATTGGTGAGGTCGGCAGAGAGCTCATCACGGCTCCTGGAATTGCAGTTGGCACGCCGACGTACATGAGTCCGGAACAAGCGAGTGGCGAGGGGCAGTTGGATGGCCGGAGCGATATCTACTCCCTGGGTTGCGTGCTATATGAGGTGCTGACGGGCGAGCCACCATACGGGGGAGCTACCCCCCACGCCCTCATCGCCAAATGCTTTTCGGAGCCCATTCCGTCCGTACGGAGACTTCGCCATGACGTTCCCGCCCATGTTGATCGTGCGATCAAGAGGGCGCTCGCAAGGATGCCGGCGGAGCGGTTCCAGACAGCTACGGAGTTCACTCACGCGCTGACGGCCCGGGAACTGGTCGCACCGCCAACCAGCGTGGCATCCATCGCGGTGCTGCCCTTCGTCAACATGAGCCCCGATCCTGACAACGAGTACTTCAGTGATGGTATGACGGAGGAGATCATCAACGGGCTGGCAAAACTCCCGGGACTTCGTGTCGCTGCGCGCACGTCGTCGTTCGCGTTCAAAGGCAAATCGATGAGCGCGAGGGACATTGGCTCGAAGCTCAACGTCGGCGCCGTGCTCGAAGGCAGCGTACGCAGGGCAGGGAATCGCCTTCGCATTACGACACAACTCACCGATGTCGATGATGGATACCATCTCTGGTCTGAGCGCTATGATCGTGAGATGGAAGACGTGTTTGCGATCCAGGACGAGATCGCCGCCGCGATCGTGGGCACGCTCAAAGGCCACATGGCAGCGGAACGCTACGACCAAGTCATCCGGCGCTACACGGACAACGTTGAGGCCTTCGAGCTCTATCTGAAGGGCCGGTATGTCGAACGTGCACGGCTGCGGGAGGGATTCGGCAAGGGGATTGAGTACTTCGAGCAGGCAATCGCTAAGGATCCCAATTACGCCCTCGCCCACGCTGGCATCGCGGATTCCTATACCTTCCTTGCCTTCTATCGATTCCTTCCGCCGCACGATGCGTTTCCCAAGGCGAATGTGGCGGCGATGCGCGCGCTGGAGGCCGACGAACTGCTCCCCGAAGCGCATATCTCTCAAGCGGAAGTGAAGTTCCTCTACCAGTGGGACTGGGAGGGCGCAGAGCGACAGTTCATTCGAGCGCTGGAGCTGAATCCTGAAGACGCGACGGCACTCCATCTCTATTCTGAGTTGTTGGCGTCACAGCAGCGACTCGCCGAGGCTCTGATGCAAGTGAGCAGGGCGCAGCAGATCGAGCCGCTGTCTCCCACGATCAATACGGGAGTCGGGTGGGCGCACTATCATGGTCGTGACTATTCGAGCGCAATAGACCAGCTACAGAAGACGCTCGAGCTGGATCCGGGCTATGTGTTCGTGCACTGGTTCCTTGGGATTGCCCACCTTGCGGCTGGGATGCTCAAAGACGCTATGGCAGTCTTTCGGCGGGGGTCGGAGGCGAGCGGCGGGCATCCGGCCATGGATGCCTATCTTGCCCATGCTTGTGCCAGGGCCGGACGCGCACGTGAAGCGCGCGAGATTCTTGGCAGGCTGCGGGGGTGGGCCGAGGAGTCCTATGTCCCGAGCGACTACTTCGCCATCGTCCACATGGGTCTGGGAGAGATCGATGAAGCTTTCAGGTGGCTCGAGCGGGCAACTCGAGAGCGCGTACACCATCTCGTCTTCCTCAATGTTGATCCGCTGTACGACGACGTGAGGCTGGATGACCGGTTTACGGCGTTGCTGCAGAACGTCGGATTGAGGCCAGGCTAACCATGGCAATTCGCGCCGCAGTCATGACAGGGCCGCGCAAGCCGGTGGAGCTGTGGAAGCTCGACGATCCCGAGCTCGAAGCCGGGAGCATTCTGCTCGAGACCCTCGCCAGTGAAGTGTGCGGCACCGATGTCCACCTCCACGAGGGAAGACTCGATGGCGTTCCGTATCCCATCGTTCCAGGTCATGTGAGTGTTGGGCGTGTACTCGAGCAGGTGGGTGTTAAGACGGATGCATTAGGAGAGCCGCTCCGTGCGGGTGACGCCGTCACGTTCTACGACGTGCACGGAGTGTGCAATGCATGCTACCACTGCACGGTGGCAAAGCAGCCAACCAGGTGTCCGAGCCGTCGGGTCTACGGCATTACGTATTCAGCGAGTGAGGGCCCGCTCGGCGGCTGGGCAGAGTGCATCTACCTCAAGCCGGGGGTGAAGACCCTCAAGCTTCCACCCGAGCTTTCACCTGATGACGTCATCGGTGGGGGATGCGGACTCTTCACCGGCTTTGCGGCAGTTGACCGAAGTCAGTTGCCCGCGGGAGGCACCGTCGTGGTGCAAGGGGCCGGTCCCGTCGGACTGTCGGCGGGCGCTTTCGCGTCACTTGCCGGTGCGGAGCAGGTCGTAGTGATCGGCGCCCCGGCGGCACGGCTCGAGCTGGCAAGGCAGCTGGGTGCGACCAGTGTGCTCTCGCTCGATCGGCCAGCGGAAGAACGACTCGCATCCGTCCACGACCTGACCAACGGCCGCGGCTCGGATGTCGTTATCGAGGCAAGTGGGAACCCGCGGGCCATCGTGCAGGGTCTCGAGATGCTGAGGGACGGCGGGACGTACGTCGTCGCGGGCCACTACACGGATACGGGCAGTGTAGAGATCAACCCGCACATCCACATCAACCGACGTCACGCCAGCATTCTGGGGCAGTGGGGAACCGAGTTTCGGCACGTGGCCGATGCGCTCAAGACGCTCGCCATGCACCGCGACCGACTACCGTTCGACAAGGTCATCGGGGCCCGGTATGGGTTAGAGCAAGTGAACCAGGCATTGGCCGACGTCGAAGCCCTGACCGTGACCAAGGCGATCATCCATCCCGGGCGGATGCAATGAGTGACACTCGTCAGCTGCTCCTCTCGCGCCGTCCGGACGGCGATGAGACCAGCCGACAACGCTCAGTGTCGGCGGGACTGCCTCCCGCCCTGGTCCGCCGGGCAGTTCGACGGATCCGGTTCGTCGCTCTCCTCGTGCTGGTGATGATGTTCTTCGGGTGGTTCCTCACGAACCTGATCGAGGGAGATCTCCCCAGCGAATTCACCCGCCCCATGCAATGGGGACCGAACATACTCATCGTCGTCGCCTCGCTGATGATGGTTATGGTAGTGGGTCGGTGGGGCACGAGTACGCCGCAGCGGGTGATCACACTGGGACTCGTATACGAAGTGGTGGTCAGCTTCGGCGGAGCTTTTGGTCAGTATTGGGATTCGCTGAGCGGCTTGCCCCTCTGGGTCATGAACAGCGATATCGTGGGGATCGCGCCAATCGCGTTATGGATCATATTCTTCACGGTACTCGTTCCCGCACGCCCGCGTCAGGCGCTGGCCGCGCTCATTGCGGCGGCCTCGGCTGTGCCGATCTCCTATCTCATTATGGTGCAGTTCAACAATGCACCGTCCCTCGACGCGCTGAATTTTGTCTTCATCTTTGTTGGCCCCTATGTGGTGGTTGTGTTGCTCGCGTATCTCGCGTCGCGGATCATCTATCGCCTTGGCCAGGACGTGACGCGCGCGCAGGAAATGGGCAGCTACCGCCTCGAAGAGCGTCTCGGAGGAGGCGGGATGGGCGAGGTGTGGCGCGCCAGCCACCGAATGCTGGCTCGACCCGCCGCGATCAAGCTCATCCGACCTGAGACGCTGAGGGAGGGCAATGAGTCGGCCGAAGCGGCCACGAGTCGATTCGAGCGCGAAGCCCAGGTGACGGCTCGCCTGCAATCACCTCACACCATCGACCTCTACGACTTCGGCACCAGTGACGACGGAGCTTTCTATTACGTGATGGAGCTGCTCGAGGGTCGGGATCTGGATTACGTTGTTCGGAAGTTCGGTCCGCTGCTGCCAGAACGAGTCATCTACATCTTGCGTCAGGCGTGTTGGTCGCTGGCAGAAGCACATCGCGGAGAATTGATCCACCGTGATATCAAGCCGGCGAATGTCTACCTATGTCGAAGAGCCTTTCAGTACGATTTCGTGAAAGTGCTCGACTTCGGGCTCGTGAAATACTATTCGAGTGCCGAGGTCGAACAACAACTGGCGCTCTCCCGCACTGGGGTGGTTGCGGGGACGCCTTCCTTCATGGCGCCCGAGATGGTGATGGGTGATCGCGCAATCGATGGCCGCGCCGATATCTACGCGCTCGGATGCGTGGCCTACTGGATGCTGACGGGCGTACTGGTATTCGAGGCTACGTCGGTGGGGGCGATGATGGTTGCGCACGCTCAACGCACTCCCGTTCCACCGAGCGACCGTACGGAGCTTGCCATCTCGGCGGACCTCGAGGCGTTGGTGCTTCGATGTCTCGCCAAAGACCCGAAGGATCGTCCGCAAACGGCCGAGCAGCTCGAGCGCGAGCTTGGGACACTGGCGACGCCTGATCCATGGACACCAGCGCGGGCTGCACGCTGGTGGGAGCAGCACGATCCTCAGGCTTTTGCGTCGAACAGGGAGGTCATGACGGGCTAGCTGCCGCCAGCTCCTAGGCTATGGAAAGAGTCTCGTGACCTGCCAGGCATTACCGTCTCGCTCATAGCGTAGCCGGTCGTGCAGTCGATTGAGCCGGCCCTGCCAGAACTCGATACGCTCCGGTTTCAGCCGCCAGCCACCCCAGAAGGGCGGGAGCGGGACATCATTGCCGGGGTAGCGCTCGTCGAACTCCTTGAAGCGCCGCTCCAGCGCCTCCCGGCTCTCCAATGGTGAACTCTGCCTTGACGCCCACGCGCCGATGCGGCTGCCACGGGGCCGCGTGCGGAAATACGCCTCCGATTCTTGCTGGGAGATCTGCTCCACCACTCCTTCGACGCGCACTTGGCGCTCCAATATGCCCCAGTAGAAGTTCAGGGCGGCGCGGGGATTGTCGATCAACTCGCCACTCTTGCGGCTTTCGTAATTGGTGAACAACACGAATCCTCGTTGATCGACACCCTTGAGGAGCATCATGCGACTCGATGGCACGCCGTCCTTGGTGGCGGTGGCGAGGTTCACGCTCTCAGGCAGGAAGATGCCGGCCTGCTTCGCCTCCTCGAACCAGGCGACGAACATTTCGACGGGATCTTGGGCGGCAGTGAGCTCAGAGATCCCTTTGGTGACGCCTCGGCCGAGTGTGAAGAGCGCGCGGATGTTGGATCGGAGTGACATGGGCGTGAGAAATGAACTCGATTACCGCGAGACGGGCAAGAGAAAGGCCCCGGAGTACGGGGCCCTTCGACAACCCACGTGCTGATTAACGGTGCCCGCGCAACTCCCGGAGCTTCTCTGCCGCGTTGGCATTCTGCGGATTGAGCTCGAGCGACTTCTCGTAGTTGCGGATTGCCATCTCTCGCTCTCCGGCAATCATGTATGCTTCTCCGAGGCTGTCGTACGCGTTGAAGGCCTGGGGAAACTGCTCCACGTTGAGTCTGAAGGCCTCGATCGCCGCGGGAATCGATTCCTGGCCGAGCAAACGGTAGCCCAGCCGGTTCAACATATTCTCTTGGAACGCCTGCGGCGGTCCCTGAGGCTTGAGTTCTTTGTAGCGAGCGCGAAGTGCGGCACCTCCGCCCTCCGCTGCTGCCAATTCCAGTGCCGCAGGCACGTAGGTGAACCTGGTCAGCCTCGATTCAGGGAACAGTACGAAGTTGATATCGAGGACGGCGACCGCGTCGGCGATATGATTCTTGGCGACGAGGCGCTGCGCCACGTTGATCAAGACCGACTCGCTGAAGTCGTAGGAATAGGAGCCGTAGTACCGGTCGCGCAGCTCTTGGTATTTCGTCTCCAAGGCCTCACGACCACCTTCCGCATGGGCCTCGATCAGCACGTCTTCCATCATGCGGGGGCGCGCGACTCCGCGGTGGCAGGTCGCGCAGCTCACGTTGACGTTCGGCTCGGTTCGTTCTGGAAGCCCCGGCAAGACTCGCTGATTGATGTCTCGCATCATGCGGAGCATTTCCCTCGCCTTCTGCTTTGTTGGCTTGCTGTCCGAGGTGAAGTTGAACGTCGCCAGCGGCCGGCCCGGCTCTCCATCGTGGCAATACTCGCAACGTACGCCCAAACCAATGGCAAAGGAGCGCATGGTGCCGATGAGCTCCGCTGTGCCGATGTCCGCAGGCAACACCTGCAGGTTGGTGAAGGAATCGGGTGGGAACTGGGCAGAGCCAGCTGTTGCGACTGCTACTGCGAACACGCCAGCGAGGAGGACGGATCGTTTCATGGTGCGCTTCCCCGGACCGGAATTGAGAGGTTTCATGGTAAACCCGTAGGGCAAGCGCATGGTTCCCTGCGGGGCTTCGTATCCCATCGACTGCCCAACCGCCAAATCGGCCGACCGCCTGTCAGAACATCTTCCCCGCCAAGGTCGGCTGCTTGTCCGTGCGGGTGCCGATCTTGACATGAGTCGACAGGCGTACCGTGCCCTCCGCATGCAGGATCTCGTGCACGTCTTGGATTGCGGCGAAGATGGCCTTGAGTTCTCCCTCGAGATTGGTACCGTTTGCATGGAGCGTGGCGTTGAGCCCTGCTTCCTCCAGTATCCGATGGGCGCGCTTGACCTCCTTGCGAACGGACACCCCGGAGCCAATGGGAATGACCTGGACCTCCGCGAGTGCTTTCATGATTAGCTCCCCTTTCGCTCCTTTTTCAAAGGGTGCTGCGTCGATGACCGTTGGCGCAATGTACGGTCGACGTGTAGTCTAGTCACGCGAGCGGATCGATGGGGCCTCTGCGGACCACGACCTGGTCTCTACCTTCGGGACTATGTATCCTTCGTCATCCAGCTTTACGATCTGTAGCATGTGGAGAGTCCAATGAGTGGAGCCCGTGTCCTCGTCGTGGACGACGACGAGAACATCTGTCGAGTGGTGCGGCGCATGTTGACCGCTGCCGGATACGAAGTCGAGGTTGCCGGCAATGGTCAGGAGGCTCTCACCAAGCTTTCCCCGGAGGTAGCTGTTGTGATCTCCGACGTCCTGATGCCCGAGATGGATGGGATTGAAATGCTGCGGCGGCTCCGCAAGGAAGCGCCGGATGCGAAGATCATCTCGATGTCAGGCGGAGGAATTCAGGACAAAGAACACGTCCTCGAGATCGCCGAGCGGTTGGGTGCGGCCCGCACGCTGTCCAAGCCGTTCACGCGTGAAGAGTTGCTCAACGTCGTTGCGGCGGTCCTGAGGACGAACTAGGGGCCCGCCGCTCCGCGCGCCAGCTGTCATCGGTAGGCGCACACGACGGCCCTCGAGCTCACCGAGTCTTACTCAGCCGCTTCGGTCCTGCTGCAACGACCTCAGGCGGACATCCGTCAGCAAACAGCTTGAAGTTCTCCATGTAGCGCGCCGCAAGGGCGTCGTACTTCTTCCAGTAGTCGTTCTTGTCTCCCCACGACTCGGCGGGATCCAACACTTCCGCGGGCACGTCGGGGCACTGGGTGGGGACATCGAAGCCAAAGAGCTTGTCCTTACGGTACGTCACTCCATCGAGCTTGCCGTCGAGAGCAGCGTTCAGCAAAGCCCGAGTGTCCCGAATACTGATGCGTTTCCCCACGCCGAATCTTCCGCCTGTCCATCCCGTGTTGACGAGCCAGCACTTCGCTCCATGCTTTGCCATCTTCTGACTCAGGAGTTCAGCGTAGCGGAAGGGGTGGTGCACCATGAACGGCGCGCCGAAACACGCACTGAATGTGATTTGTGGCTCGATGCCGAGGCCGATCTCGGTGCCGGCGATCTTGGACGTGTAGCCGCTGATGAAGTGATACTGCGCCTGGTCCGAGCTGAGCCGAGAGATCGGGGGCAATACACCTGAGGCGTCGCACGTCAAGAATATCACGTTCTTGGGATGGGATCGGGCCATCCGTTCGGGGACCGTGTTGGGTATGAACTCCAAGGGGTACGAGGCTCGGGTGTTCTCGGTCATGCCGTCGTCGTCCAAGTCGACGCGCCGGGTCGTCGCATCGTAGATCACGTTCTCGAGGATCGTCCCGAATCGGCGCGTGGCACTCCAGATCTCGGGCTCGTTCTCGGGCGAGAGCCGAATCACCTTGGCGTAGCAACCTCCCTCGAAGTTGAACACACCATCATCGCTCCAGCCGTGCTCGTCGTCGCCGATGAGCTGACGTGTCGGATCGGCGGACAACGTGGTTTTCCCGGTACCGCTCAGGCCGAAGAACAGGGCCACGTCTCCCGTCGATCCGACGTTCGCACTGCAATGCATGGCGAGTACGCCTTCGAGCGGCAACAGAAAGTTCAGGACCGTGAAGATCGTCTTCTTGATCTCTCCTCCATAGGCGGACCCACAGATCACGGCTGTGCGTTGCGCGAAGTTGATGATGATCGCCGTCTCGGTTCTCGTGCCGTCGATCCGTGGGTCGACCTTGAACGTCGGTGCCGCCAACACGGTGAACTCCGGAACGTGCCGCTTGTAGTCGTCCTGCTTCTCCAACCCGATGAACATGTTTCGGGCAAACAGGCTGTGCCACGCGCGCTCTGTGACGATTCGGACCGGCATGCGATAGCTTGGATCGGCACCGGCCCAGCAGTCCTGCACGAACAGTTCCTCGCCTTGCCAATACGCCTGCAAGCGCGTGAGCAACGCATTGAACTTCTCCGGTGCAAACGGTCGGTTGTACTCACCCCACCAGATGTTGCTTTCAGTCGACGTCTCCCGCACGACGAACTTGTCCGCGGCGGCGCGAGCCGTGTGCGACCCGGTACTCACGAGAAACGGGCCGCCAGACGCCATGTGCCCTTCCCCACGGAATACCGCTTCTTCGTACAGAGCGGGCGTTGGGAGATTCCAAAACACGCGATCGAGATGCGCCAGCCCATGGTTCTTGAGTCCGAAATCGCTCTTCAGGTCGGTCGCCTGCTTGATCGCCGGTGTGTCGAACTCGAGGTACTTCGCCATGATCTATTCCTCAGTGAAGAGTGCGCGGTGCGCCGTGAGTGGGAAGCCGTACTTCCCAGTGCCACTCACGGTGCACGGCGTCTTACATCCAGTCTCGGACGAGTTTGCGGTCACCGATGTACAGCTCGTTGGGCGCGTTGGGGTCGAGGGCCCATTTCATCCGCTCGATCCCCTCCGTGATGTCCTTGATCGCGCCGCAGGTCGATAGCCGGAGATACCCTTCCATGCCGAACTCGACGCCTGGAACGGTGACGACGCGGACCTTGTCGACGAGCATCTTGGCGAGTTTGGTCGAGTCCTTGTGGTAGGTCGAGAAATCGGCAAAACAGTAGAAGGTGCCGTCGGGCTTGGTGGCCTTGACGCCCTCGAAAGCCTTGAGCCGCGCCATGAGCACGTTCCGGTTGTTCTCGAGCGTGAGTCTGAGGCTCTCCACGCTGGTTTGTACGCCATTGATAGCTGCCACCGCGGCGTGCTGCAGCAGCGCTGAGGGTCCCGAAGTCTGATGGCCCTGAATATTCGTCATGACCTCGATGAGCTTCTTGTTCCCGACCGCCCAGCCGATGCGGAACCCGGTCATCGCGTACTGCTTGGACACTCCGTTGATGACGACGAGCTTCGAATTCTCAGACAGGTCGTGGGCGTAGTCGTAGCAACTGATCGGCTTTCGGTCATCGAATACGAGTCGGTGGTAGATGTCATCCATGATCAAGAAGATGCCACGCTCTTCACAGAGTTCCACGATGTCCTTGATGAACTGCTCGGAATACATCACCCCGGAGGGGTTGTTCGGGCTGTTGATGATGACGGCCTTCGTGTACGACGTGATATTCTGCTCGATCTCCTGAATTCTCGGGTGGAATGAGCCGTCCTCAGGCCGAACCGGGACCGGGACGGCGCCGCAGAGCTTGACCATCTCCGGATAGCTCACCCAGTACGGGACCGGGAAGATGACCTCGTCCTGCGGATTGAGGATGGCCTGCAGACAGACCATGATGGCCTGTTTCGCCCCGCCCGACGCGATCACGTTTTCCGGCTCGATCTTGCGGTGATAGAACTCCTCCATGTAGCGGATGATGGCCTGTTTGAGTGCGGGAATGCCGTCAGCTGGCGTGTACCGGACCTCGCCTGAGCTGAGGAGGGCGGCAGCTGCCACGAGGGCGTCGATTGGTGGCTTGGACTTCGGCTCACCGCCGCCCAAGTGGATAACCGGCTCGCCTTTGGCCCGAAGGATGGCGGCAGTCTCGTTGAGCTTGAGCGTGGCAGATTCGCCGATGGATTTGCCGATCAGGGAAATACTCATCTCGGTTCCTTTGGCAGGGCGTCGTCCTCACATGGGCGCAAGACTGGTTGCTTCGAGATGGTCCCGACCGCACCGCGCCACCCGAGGAAGACGAGGGGACATCCGGTCCTGCAAGAGCCACAAATCTACCGCCCGCGACCGGGGGCGCTCAAGCACGTGGCCACCTCCCACCCGATGCTGGACTGATGCGGCCACCACGCCACGTGGGCGGATCGCTTGACCTTCTGCGCCGGCACGATACCGTATACGGGAACCGATTGCGGCGATCCCATGACTGACTCTGTTTCTGACTCCGGTGAAAATAGCGCGAACCAGGCGCTCCAGGACGTCCCGATCTTCTCGCGACTTCGGGACGCGGACCTCGACCACATTGCCGCGCTCCTGATCCCACGGCGGGTGAGCAAGAACCAGGTCATTCTCCTGCGCGGGGACCAGGTCACCAGCTTGTACCTCATCGGTGCTGGCGCCGTCAAGCTTGTCGCGACGAGTGAAGATGGGCGGGAAGTGATCCTGGCCACCCGCACCGAAGGGGACTTCTTCGGCGAGCTGTCGCTGTTCGATGATCATCCCTTCGAGGCCACGGTCATTGCGACTGACGATGTCGAGTTGCTCGTGCTCCGACGTGAAGATTTTCATCGGTGCCTCGACCAGTGGCCTGACATCGCCATCGGGCTCCTCCGAACGCTCTGTGGCCGGCTCCGCGCCGCCGAGATCCGCATCAGTGCGCTGGCACTGCTCGACGTGCCTCAACGCGTGGCTCACGTGCTGATCGGATTGGCAGACGAGAACGATGGTACGGTGATCACGCAGCCTGTGACGCACCGTTTTCTGGCTCAGCTGGTAGGCACGAGCCGGGAATCGGTCTCACGTATTATGGGACAGCTGTCGTCGCAGGAGATTATCAACGTGGGCAAGGAAAGTGCTGCGGTGCCCGATCGACGGCATGCTGGCGAATCGGGCACCGCGGCAAGCGTGGACGTCAAGCGTCGCGTGATTCGCATTGTGGATCGACGACGCCTGGAGCTCGCAGCAGGCAGAGTCTGAGCGCGCGAGGCGCGCGCCGTGTTAGGCGCGCGCCAGTCGGAGGAGCTCCTCCTCGATTACCCCCTTGAAGAGCGGGACCTTGTACCCGTTCCGTTTGAGTGGTGTCGCTCGCTGCATGGCCGCGGTACCGGCTGCTGCCGCGCGCTCAGGTGTGACGGTCCGTCCCAAGATCGCGGCTTCGGCAGTTCTGGAGCGCCACGGTACCGGTGCGGCACCGCTCAGCACGATTCGCCCGTCTATGGCCGTCTGGCCGCGGAACTGGAGGGCTAGTGCCACGCCCGCCAGCGCGAAATCCCACGATCCGCGCGCCCGCACCTTGCGATATGCGCTGCGGAGTCCCGGTTGAGGCCGCGGTAACAGGATCTCGGTGACGATCTCGTTGGGCTCCAGCACGTTCTCCCGCTGTACGTCGACGCTTGGGGGTAC
>JAOTWK010000401.1 GCA_029862935.1 Gemmatimonadota bacterium
GGACGGCCTCCCAGGCCGCGACACTCCCACCGCCGTCATCCATGGCTCCCTGCCCCACGTCCCACGAGTCGATGTGCCCACCCAACACAACGATCTCCTCGGGGTATTCGGTTCCCGTCAGCTCGGCCACGACGTTACGGGAGGGGGCGTCGGGGAGCGTCTCCGCTCCCATGACCAGCCGAACCACGATCGGCTCGCCCCGATCCGCCATACGCTGCAGCATCATCGCGTCCTCGACCGTGATGGCGGCAAACGGGATCTGCGGGGCATCATCGACGTAGCTCATGGCGCCGGTATGCGGCGTTTGCAGGGAGTACGGCGTGACCGAGCGGAGCAGAGCCGCCACGGCCCCGGCTCTGGCGGCGGCGATGGCCCCGAGCAGTCGGTACTGCACCGTCCGCCCATACCCGGTGAACGGCACGTTGAAGAGCACGATCTTGCCGCGGGCTTCCGCGGCGCGCGCTTCGAGCTCGTCCCAGCTCCCGACCACCATCACTTCGGCTTGGATCCCGCCCGGGGGCGTCCCGACGCTCCCGCCGAGACCTAACATCGGGAGGGCGCGTCGGCGGGGCTCGATCAGCTCGGCCGACTCCGCTCCCCGTACCCAGCGCGGCACCATCACGGGCTCCCCTCGCACATTCTCCAGGCCGTCACGCTCCATCTCAGTCATTATCCAGTCCAGCGCGCGCTCTAGATTCGCACTCCCGCTCAGCCGGTTGCCAAACCGATCCACGAGCTCCGACAGACGGGCATAGGCCGAACTGTCGGCCAACGCCGCATCGATGATCCGATCGGTGACGATGCGGTACTGGGCATCGATCGGCGACTGCGACCAAAGCGTGGTCGCCGACGCACCGCACGCCGCAACCGCGAGCGCGACTGCCCAGAGGTGGTGAACGCCCCTCATAGTGTGAGCCTGCCAGTCACGACAATTCCTTTCGTTGTGACGAGGTCCCGAGGTCCCAATCGCCCCACCAGCCGTTCAAGGTGCCGGTACTCGCAGGATTGGGTAGTGTCGTGCCCCATCGAGCACCCCATCCAGCACATTCCAGTTCACCAGCCCATCGTCCGACCGGGGCTCGAGGAGCGCCACGATCAGCCGGGCCAACGGTTGCGCGACCGGCACCAGCACGGCGCCCACGGGCACGTCGAGCTCGACCTGTTCGTATCGACCGTACAACGTCCGCTCGGCATGGCCCTGATACTCGCGGCCGGCGACCGACATGGAATCGATGACGAAGCGCTCCACGGTCGCCTGCATCGACCGAGCAAGCGGGCGTCTTTCCACACCGTGCGCATCGAGCAGCGTGAGGACACTGGTGAGGTCGCTGGGAACGATGTATGCCGTCGGGACCCGCACGACCTCGGTACCCCGGAATGAGCCGAAGTCCGGCATCCGTTCCCGATGCACCACATCGAGCCGCCGGTACATGGTGCGACCGGTGTACGGGTGGCGCTCCTCGGCCACCTCTCCCAGGAGAATCTCCACCGAGTCGCTCCGCTGAACGGTCGCGCTGAGTGCCAACTCACTCCCCGTGAGATCGGTGCTGTCGGCCGCAGCCACGGTCGTCGCGATGAGCGAAGCATTCCGATGGGCATACTCGACCACTTCTTCCACGAATCGAAGGGTGCTCGCCACACGTTCACGGAAGCTCGCGTAGGCATAGGCCTCGCTCAGGATGGCGAAGCGGTTTCTGAGCCCCACGTAGTTGGTAGTGAACCGCGGTCGATGGTCGAAGGTGTACCACCCGCGTTCCGCCGAGCCGGCCCGAAAGGGCACGTTGCCGTAGTAGTAGAAGTCCCAGCCGCTCGTCTCCTTGATCCGACGGGTGACTGCGGGCAACCAATCGGAGCGCAGCTGCCGCACGATAGCCGAGTCGGTGTTCGGGTGAAGCGGCGGCGCGTAGAGCAGGTGATAGGATCGGCGGGTCCCGTTGGTGGTGTGGAGATCCATGAGGACGTGCGGGTCCCAGCGCTGCAGGGCAGACACGAGCGACCGCGCCTCCGGCGACTCGAGCTTCATATTGTCCCGGTTGAGGTCGAGATCCTGCGCGTTGGCCCGCTGCCCCATCCCGCCGATCGGCCCGTACTGGCCGGGTCGGTTGGTGAGTCGCACGCGTTCGTTGCCGTCTGCGTTGTAGATCGGAGCAATGAGCAGCACGAGCGAGTCGAGCCACTCGTCGTGCGCCCCAGCCGCCAGTGCCCGAATCAGCATCAACGTGGCCTCTTTGCCGCTGACCTCTCCGGCATGGATGTTCGCCAGAACGAGCACGCGCGTCCTTCCGGATTCGTGGACTGCTCTCGGATCGGGTCCCGCCACATGACCCACTACGACGAGCGGAAGCGGCCGCCCCTCGAACGAGTAACCGAAGGTGGTGAGATAAACCTGCGGAGAACGCTCCGCCGCGAGACCAGCGAGTGCCATCACATCGGCGTAGCTACTGGTTTCGCGGAAGTCGGTGCGTTCGGGCCGTGTCGGCGGATCGGCGGTCGGTGTCGATTGCGCGGCCAGCGGCCAACAACCGGCCACTGACACGCCAATCAGCATCCCTATCGCGAGCGCAGGCCGATATGGCAGCATCACGGGATTCCTGCTCGGGGGCGAACGATCAGAGTCGAACCGAATGTAACGGGATGATCGTGTCGGCGCCGCAACGCCGACATCGCAGAGGGCCTTGCGGAAGTGGGAGCGCAGAGAACCGCCGGCGGTGATGCGGCTCTCTGCACAGGACGTCTTGGGTCGCTGCGTCGCCTACCCGTCGCCAGCCGCGAACTCCAGCACCGTCGGCTTCACCAATTTCGCATAGTCCGCATACGAGAGCCGAATCAACTCGGTATGCGTGCACGCGTTGAACGCGATCGACAGATCCGTGGTGAGCTGCCGATCCACGAACACCGGCATCCCGTAGAGGTTACCGAAGGGTGGCATCGCGCCAACCTCGCATCCCGGGAACATCGACCGGAAATCGGTTTCGTCCGCGAGCGTCACCTTGGCATCGTCGAGCGCTGCGCTGAGCCGGCGCAAGTCCACTTGGCTCGGTGCCGGCAGCACGGCCATCGCAAGCTGACCGGCCACCCGGATCATGACCGTCTTGGCCAACTCCTTGCCGGGAACGTGGGCCGACGCTGCCGTCTTCTGTGAGGTGTAGGTGGGCGCGTGCCGAATGGTCTCGTAGCGCACCCGCTCTCCATCCAGGAACTCCCTGAGCTTGATGTCGGGCATGGGATCCCCCTCGCGACGGTCTACACACATAATCCTGCCGCTTGAACGGAGCTTGGCAAGTTGTCAACGGGATCGGGACAAGATTTGGGCGGATTCCCGAGATCGTCGCCCACGCAGGGCGCACAGCGGCGACCGCTCAGCCAGCGGGGAGGGACCGTCCGTCCCCGTACCGCTCGGCCAGGACTCGGAGCCCAGCGGGTGATCCAATGATCGTGAGGCGGTCGCCCTCGCGCAGGATGGTGCGGCCCCGGGGCACCAACATTTCGCCGTAGCGCCGAATGAGTGCGATCAGGCAGCCGGGCGGCAGCTCCACTTCGAGCAGCGGATGTCCCACCAGGCCCTCCGCCTTACTGCCGGTCACGAGCTTGAGCGAGAGGAACCGCTCGTCCCGGATCAGGGTCTCTTTCAGCTCCTGTTCGTGCCGGCCGCTCAGCCACGCCGGCATGAACGTCTCCTCCTCCACGCGGCCCGCGAGCTGCGCCAGAATGCGGAGATGGCGGCCAGGATCGGCCTCCCCGCTCACGAGGAAGAACACCGCCTGAATCGGCACGAGTGCCGCCTGCCGGGCCACGTCCTCGTCTTCAACGTCGACCCGTACCCCACCGTTGCACCGGACCAGCACCATTTCCGACGTCTCCAGATGCGGA
>JAOTWK010000402.1 GCA_029862935.1 Gemmatimonadota bacterium
GCGCCCGTGAGGCAGCCGAACAGTTCGCGACCGATTCTCGGAGCGACGTCGGGGGAATCCGCCGCGCCAATCAGGGGGTGTTCGTCATTCTACCGCGCGACCAGGCTCCGGGGGTCGCCGAGCCGAACCAGCTGTTCAAGACGGTACGCGTGGTCTCCACCATCGAGTATTCCCTTAAGGATTGACGGTTCCATGTCCGTGCGCGTTTTGATCCTGCTCTGCTCCATCGCCGCCGGCTCACCGGCCCGCATCGCGGCCCAGCATTCGAGCCCGCAACCGGACGGGCTCGCCGTCGCCCGAACCCATCGGGAAGCACACGGCGCGCAGGTGCTGGCCGAGTTCGTCGAGTTGTTGGCGCTGCCGAATGTGGCTTCCGATGCGACCGGCATCCGGCGCAACGCCGATTTCCTGGTGGCGCAGCTCCGTGACCTCGATATCTCTGCCGAGGTGCTCTCGCTGCCGGGCGCACCACCGATCGTCTTCGCGGAGATGCGGGTTCCGGGCGCCTCGCGGACACTTGCGCTCTATGCCCATTACGACGGCCAGCCCGCCGACCCGTCTCGCTGGCAGCACGGCCCGTGGGAACCCACGCTCTACACGGGAGCCATGGAGCAGGGAGGCCAGCAGCGACCCCTCCCGGCCCCGGGGGAGCCGATCGATCCTGAATGGCGGATCTATGCCCGGTCGGCCGGGGATGACAAAGCGCCCATCGCCGCACTACTCCAGGTGTTCCAAGCGTTCCGCGATGCGAGGATCACACCGACCTCCAATCTCATCCTGTTCTTCGAAGGCGAAGAGGAGGCCGGATCCCCACATCTGCGGACGTATCTCGAGACCCATCGCGCCCGCCTTGCCGGTGTCGACGCCTGGCTGTTTCTGGACGGCCCGGTCCATCAGAGTGGCCAGCCCCAGATCGCCTTCGGCGCCCGTGGTGTGACGGGGCTGGAGGTGACGGTGTATGGCGCCACCCGATCACTGCACAGCGGCCATTACGGCAACTGGGCACCGGTCCCCGGCCAAATGCTCGCCGAGTTGCTTGCATCCATGAAGGATGAACGGGGCACCGTGCTCATCGACGGGTTCTACGACTCCGTCGAGCCCGTTGGACAAGCGGAACGTGAAGCGCTGGCTCGGCTGCCGGCCTACGACCAGGAACTGAAGCGAGAACTCGGACTCTCGTGGACCGAAGGAGCGCCTGCGACCTTGGCGGAGCGCTTGTTGTTGCCATCGCTCACCGTTCGCGGCCTGGAGAGTGGAAACGTCGGGGCGCTCACGCGCAACGTGATCCCCTCGACGGCCACGGCAGCACTCGGCGTGCGCCTCGTGAAAGGGAACGATCCCGACGCCATGCTGGATCTCGTCGAAGCGCACATTCGCCGGCAGGGATTCCACATCGTTCGAGACGAGCCCGATCACGCAACGCGGCTCGCACATGCGAAGCTCGCCAAGGTGACTCGGGAGGGCGGATACCCGGCGGCCCGTACACCCATGGACCTGCCGATCGTCCAACGCCTGATCGCCGCCGCTCGGCGCGCGTCTGGCCGGGAACTCCTGCTCATGCCGGGCCTGGGCGGCTCGCTGCCCCTCTATCTCTTCACGGATCTGCTCGACGCAGCAACGGTCATCGTCCCCGTGGCCAACCACGACGACAACCAGCATGCGCCCGACGAGAACCTGCGGGTCGGGAACCTCTGGTATGCCATCGATCTGTTCGGCGCGCTCCTGACGATGCCGCAATGAACACCGCAGCCTGACCTGAGGAGATTCTACAGATGACACAGTCCACGCCAGGATGGGTCACCGTCGCGACCTATGGCGCCACCTTCGAGGCCGAGCTGGCGGCGGGACGGCTGGAGAGTGTCGGTATCCCCTCACGCATCGACCAGCGAGGTGCCGTTGGACTGTTCGGGCCCGGCCACCAGGGCCGGACGGTGCGGGGCGTGGCGCTCCTGGTGCCGGCCGGCAAGCTGGACGATGCCATGGCCGCGCTCGATCTCGCGTGAACCGCAGCTGGGGCATCGACTCGTGCCGGTCGTGATTCGTGCCGGCGAGCATCGGGACCTCCCCGATATCACGCGTATCTACAACCACTACGTGTTGACGTCACACGTGACCTTCGACGTCGAACCGGTGACTCTTGGCGAGCGCGAGCTGTGGTTCCCGGGCTTCGGGCCACGGGGCCGCCAACGTCTCTACGTTGCCGAAGACGAGGGACGTTCCGTCGGCTACGCGACCAGTACACCCATCCGACCGAAGCCTGCGTACGTGCCCTCGGTCGAAACCACCGTATACGTCTCGCCGGAACGAGTGGGTCGGGGCATCGGCCGGATCCTCTACGAGAAGCTGCTGAGCGCCCTGGAAGAGGAAGATGTCCATCGCGCCTACGCGGGTATCGCCCTTCCCAACCCACCATCCGTGGCGCTCCACGAGGCACTCGGTTACCGACACGTCGGCACGTTCTCGGAAGCGGGCCGCAAGTTCGGGAGGTACTGGAGCATCGGATGGTGGGAACGTCGGTTCGAGTGATGCAGGCCCGGCACCACGGCAGGGGGAGCACATCATGGACGTGATCAACTTGCGGGAGAAGCTTTCGAGCTTCGACGAGTACTGGAGCCCGCGCATCGTGGGCGAACTCAACGGGCAGTATGTCAAGCTCGCGAAGCTCCAGGGAAGGTTCGTCTGGCACCACCACGCCTCGGAGGATGAGCTCTTCCTGGTGCTGAAAGGCCGCCTGACAATGGAGTTTCGCGATCGAACGGTGACCCTGGGAGAGGGCGAGTGCCTGATCGTCCCACGCGGCGTGGAACATCGTCCCTCCACCAATGACGAGGTCCATGTCTTGCTCTTTGAGCCAATCACGACTGTCAACACTGGAAACGTGCGGAACGGACGAACAATCGAGGTTCCGAAGCGCGCTTGAACAGCAGGACGCGCGCGCACGCTGCTGCTTACCATGAAACCAAGAGGTTGCCGCGATGAAACAGTCTCCCGGGAGCTGTGTTGCCTGTCATCGAGACGACGAGGCTACACCGCTCATCCCCCTCCACTACCGTGGTACCTCTCTGTGGATCTGTCCCCAGCACTTGCCTGTCCTGATTCACGATCCCGCCCAGCTGATCGGCCGGCTTCCCGGAGCGGAGAACCTTCGCCCAGCCGACCACCACGACTGACTATGCTGGCGTATGTGTTCTGGCACGCCGCCCTCCCGGATGCGCAGTCCGTGGAATACGAGCGGTGGCTCACGGCATTTCACGCGGCGCTCTGCGCTGACCCGCTGCCAGGCTTCATCGGCTCCATGAGTTTTCGGATGGACCGGGCACCGTGGTTGCCCTCAACGGGACAGGTCTATGAAGACTGGTACCTGGTGGAGCACTCCGGGACGCTCGACACGCTGAACGACGCGGCCGTATCCGCTCGGCGACAGGTTTCACACGACCGGGTGGCCGCGCTCGCCGGGAGTGGAGTTGGCGGACTATACCGCCTGCGCAAGGGTCAGGTGGCCCTCGACCAGACCCGTGTAGCGGTGTGGCTCTCCAAACCGCGGGGGGAGTCCTACGCAACCTTCCACGCCGCGCTCGGTCCGCGACTCGACCAAGGGGTCACCACGGTGTGGGCACGTCAGATGGTGCTGGGCCCCACTCCAGAGTTCTGTCTCCACGCAGGAACCGATAACCGACTATCAGCGGATCTCGGCGTCCACATCTCGCTCGACCCGGTGTGGAGTGGCTTGGCGCCGAACGACTCACCAGCTGTGGGAGAATCGTCATGAATACACGCCAGATGCTGTCAGCGGTTCTCTGGCTGTGCATCGCCGCGAGCGCCCTGCCGGCCCAGACCGTAGGCCCGGCACACGGCACCCTGTT
>JAOTWK010000403.1 GCA_029862935.1 Gemmatimonadota bacterium
CGATCTGGTCCGCGGGGCCGGACAAGGCGTTCACCAAACGGTTGCGCGCGGCGGGCTTTGCGGTCGAAGAGGTTAAGGTGCGGGCGCATGCGGGTAAGGGCGCACGGCACGTAATTTGGATAGCGCGGCGCGGAGGGGACGGTACCTAGGCTCGCTTTCGGCTTCTCTTGCTTCACCCTTCGGTCCTCTTGATCCACGCTCGAATGGAGTTGGCCCGAGCCTGGCTGTTGCCCACATCGGGGAGCCTGACCCAGGAGCCGTCGGTCAGTCGGATCGCCACACCGGTACCACCCTCCCACGTGACGCTCTCGATCTGAGCACGGGGAACGAACCGGCGGCGAAAGTTGGCGACCCGAATGAGCCCCTGGTCGTTGAGTTCGACGCGCGTCGTCAGTGCGTCCGTAAGGCCGACCGCCAAGAGGAGGTCGAGGAGAGCCAACCCGATCGAGTAGGCCGTGACCCCTTCGCTCATGAAGAGCAGTCCAGCGCCTACTGCACTCGCGAGACTCGCGAAACCCAGGAGCCACCATAGCCACGTTGGTGAGCGAAAGACTACTCGCGTACCGGGAGCACTCCCCCCCTCGCTCACAAGCCGGTGGCCACGGTTAGCGTGAGCCCTGCTTGGCAGGCTGCACCCGGTTAGAGCCAGCGGCGCACGCGGCTCTTGTACTCAAGGTATGTCCCCCCAAACTTCCGCTCGAGGTAGGCTTCGTCAGGGATGATGGCGAGCGTTTGGAGTAGCAGTGCACACACCGGAGTGAGAAGCAGAATCCAGGGGTTGGCGAACGCCACAGAGAGACCGATGCAGGAGAGGACCATCTGTAGGTACATCGGATTCCTCGTGACTCGGAAGGGTCCCCTTTCGACGATGCTGGGCGTTGGCTTCCACGGGTTCTCGTTCTGACCAGATCTACGAAAGAGGATGACCGACCAGAGACCTAGGCCTAGGATGGCGCCGGCGACCATGGCGCCGCCGACCCAATAGCGAAGCGGAGCGGCCGGGAAAAATGCCGCCGGAAGCGGCCACATCCATTGAAGTCCGAGGCCGGCGAGGACCGCGGCCAGCGGAACGCCCGGAGGGAAGAACCGGACGCCAGCAGCGTCCTCGGGCCGTTCGCTCGTCTCCGATTCCACTTTGCGAAGCCTCGTCTGGGTGCGACGCAACAGACTCGCGATTCTGCTGCGCCGCACCCTGGTAGACAAGCGCGTGTGCTTATTCAGCCACCCACATGAACGTGCCGCCGCGGTTCTCAAACGTGCCAAGACCCGGGAAAGGGAAGTGCACCGCGTAGACACGCTGGCCGGAAGCGGCAGAGGAAGCCAGCACAGCCTTCCGGCTTTCCTGCGCCAACAGAGCGTCGCCATCGAAGGCGATGGTCCAGTCGGGTCGCTGCACCGAAATCACCCAGTGGTGCATCGTGTCGCCGATATAGAGCAGTGAGGCCTCGCCCGAGGCGATGACGTAGCCAGAGTGGCCGGGCGTGTGACCCTGGATGTCCACCGCCGTGACGGTGCCAGGTACCAGAACCGCGCCGGGCGCAAACGTCGCCACTCTTGGAGTGACCGCTGTCACCAGCGCGGCGAGCTGCGCGTTCGCCTGCATCGCTGCCCACTCATTGGCCGAGATGTGGACGGCGGCATTGGGGAATGCCAGCGCGCCGTTCGCGCCCACGAGCCCACCGACATGGTCGCCGTGGCTGTGGCTGATGAAGATGTCTGTCACTGCGGCTGGCGCTACGCCGGCCGTTGCCATCGATGCGGACAGCATTCCGGTCGGGCCGTTGCCGGTGTCGAACAGCAGCACGCGGTCGGCCGTGCGGACGATCAGTGGCTGCACACTGAGTTCAAGGGCATCGGTCCCGAGGCCCGCCGCCGTGAGCACGGCGTCCACAGCGGCCTTCGTTTGGTTGACCGCGAGCGTTCTGTTGTCGTTGGCCGGCGCGAAGGCGGCGTCTTTCAGTGCCGCGGCCTGGAGCGAGCCGATGGCGAAGGGCGACACGTTCTCGCCTGCGCTAAACGCGGTGATGGCTGGTGCCGCGGCTTCCGCAGTCTCAGCTGGAGCGGCTTCTTCGGCCGCCGGTGAGCAGGCGGCGAGGCTCGCTGCGAGCATAATCACGAAGGGTGTGTTGTTTCTCATGGCTAGGTCTCTCGCGCACCTAGTGCGCGTGGTAGGATCTGGCTGCGTTCAGGCGATGACAACATAGCCTCAAGCGTCGCCATTGCCGATCTGTTGGAGGGCCCAGGAGTTCCCGTCGGGGTCATCGAAGGCCTGCGCTCGGTCGATGTCGACAGTCGGGACCGGGATCAGCTCGTGCTTCATAATGGTCATCGTTTCCTTCCGCTCCGCTCTACCAATCGGTCGGCATGTAGTCTTTCAGGAACTGCCCCCATATGTGCTCGCCGCTGTTCATGCCGCTGATGATCGGATCGACGATGCGCGCCGCCCCGTCGACGATGTCCAACGGTGGATGGAAACCGTGAATCTCGGTCTTCCGCGCCGCGACCGCTGCCGGGTCTTCGTCGGTCACCCAACCGGTGTCTACGGCATTCATATGGATCCCGTCGTCGCGGTAGTCGGTCGCCGAGGTCCGTGTCATCATGTTCAACGCCGCCTTGGCCATGTTCGTGTGTGGGTGCCGCGTGGTCTTGGCGTTTCGATAGAACTGACCCTCCACCGCCGACACGTTCACGATGTGTTTGTCCCGGTTTTCCGTGCGCAGCATGAGCGGCTTGAGGCGCGCGTTCAGGACGAAAGGCGCAACCGCGTTGACGAGATGCACCTCGAGAAGCTCCACGGTCGGCACGTCCGCCATCAGCATACGCCAGGAGTTGGTCTGGCGCAGATCGACTTGCTGTAGGTCCTGATCCAGCTCACCCACCGGGAAGAGCTCGTGGCGCGTCTGCCGTTCCTCCAAGAGCAGCGGGAGCTGAGACAGTTCAGCGGAATGGGTCAGGCCCGGGACATCGGTTCGTTGGGGGGCGACGAGTGCTTCGTGGATGCACGCCGGTAGTGCGCCCAGGGCAGCGGCTTCCTCCGTCATCATGTGTGCGTAGAACTCGGGCGGACGGCGCACGGTTTGACAGGCGTTGTTGATGATGATGTCGAGCCGGTCCCGCGTCTCTATGAGTCGGGCACAGAGCGCCTCGATACTCGGGGTGTGCCGTAGGTCCAACCCGTGGATCTCGAGGCGATGACCCCAGTCGGCGAAGTCGTCTTCCCTGGCGTAGCGGGCTATGGCGTCCCGAGGAAACCGCGTGGTCACGATCAGGTCGGCCCCACACCTAAGCAGCTTGATGCCTGCCTGATAGCCGATCTTCACCCGTCCGCCCGTGAGGAGCGCGACCCGTCCCCTCAGATCAGCCAGCTCTCCCCTCTTCCGATAGTTGAATTCCGCGCAGGGCCGGCACATCTGGTCGTAGAAGTGATGGAGCTCTGTGAACGGCGCCTTGCACCCGTAACAGTGCTGCCTCCCGAGGCCCTCAGCGGACGCGTGTGGCCCGGCCCCCTCCCCATTGGGTAGCTCCGGTGGGTACACGTTGGGCGTCGTGTATGTGGGCCGACGCCGGAGAGTCCTGATCCCGGTGTGGTTAAGGGCCTCCTCTTTGCGACGCGTGACCTCGGCCTTGCGCTTCTTGGCCAACGCCCTGGTCAGCTGGCGACGCCGGGTCTCGTCAGGGGCCCAGACCTTACCCGCGGCATGGGTCAGGCGGCGCTGGTCGGCCGGGTCGGCGTGAGCCAGGACAGATCGATCTTCACCGATCTCTTCGAGGATCTCGACGGCGGCACGAATCCTGGCCCGGAGAAGTTGATCGTTGGTGGTTTGCATTGCAGGAAGCTAGGAGAGCTTGGAGGTGGGC
>JAOTWK010000031.1 GCA_029862935.1 Gemmatimonadota bacterium
AATCCGGCCTCACTCGCTACCAGGAGGGCCTCCTTGAAACGGCTAGTCCTGTCCGTACTCGTCGTGATCACATTTGCTGCGTGTGAAGCACCCACCGGTGTGTCGGACCTGCCTGTGCCCGACATGGAGCCGCCCGTCTTCAGCCTGGAAACAGCTGCCGCAACGCTTGTTGCCCACTGGACGCTCGACGAGGGCAGCGGGACCGTGGCCGGCGACGCCTCCGGGTACGGGAACTCCGGAACCCTAATGAATGGACCGACCTGGGTTCCGGGGTACACGGGGACAGCCCTGTCCTTTGACGGCGACGATGATTTTGTGTTGGTTCCAGACGCTGATGCTCTCGATTTGGCTGGAGACTTCACTATCTCGCTGTTTCTCAACTGGAGCAACGAGAACCGTGACGCCGACATTCTGAGAAAGGGGAGCGCTGGAACGGCCTCCCACTTCTACAAGGTTGAGCTGAAATACAACGTTCTGAGGGTCAGATTGGTCGGGGACCGAAAAGCAATCACTCTCAAGGACCCTCAGATCCGGGACGATGGATCGTGGTACAACGTGGCCGTGACGAGACAAGGAGGCTGGAATCGTCTGTATGTCGATGGCGTTGTGGTTGACTCCACTTTCAGGAACGTGGGGAACATGTCCAACAGCGCAAATCTGGCGATCGGCGCGAAAGATACCGGCGACGACGACTTCTATGAGGGATTGATCGACGACGTCCGCCTGTACAGCCGCGCGCTGACCATCGAGGAGATCGGCGAGCTGGTGAACTCCGGTGATGACACGCCACCTGCGGTCCCCCAAAACGTGGCGGCGAGCGCGCTCAGTTCGGCCGAGATTCAGGTGAGTTGGGATCCATCGAGCGATCCCGAATCGGGCGTTAGCTCGTACAAGATCTATCGCGACGGCGTTTTCGTGGGGCAGTCGCTGACAACACCATTCATCGACTCGGAACTCACGGCATCGACGACGTATATCTATGAGGTCTCGGCCGTGAACGGCGCGGGCCTCGAATCGGCAAAAGGCGGTCCGGCAGCGGCGACGACGCTTGGCGATGACGACCCGCCCGGGGTTCCCGAGAATGTGGCCGCGGACCCGCTGAGTGCGTTCCAGATTCAGGTGAGCTGGGACCCGTCAAGCGATCCCGAATCGGGCGTCAGCCATTACGAGGTCTATCGCGACGGCGTCTCGCTGGGACAGTCACTGACGACGACGCTCACCGATGGGGGACTCACTCCGGCGACGACGTATGTCTATGAGGTTTCTGCCGTAAACGGTGCGGGCCTCGAATCGGCAAAAGGCGGTCCGGCCCAGGCGACGACGCTCTACGATGATGACACGCCACCTGCGGTTCCACAGAATGTGGCGGCGGAACCGCTCAGTGCCTTCCAGATGCAGGTGAGCTGGGACCCATCGAGTGATCTGGAATCAGGCGTCAGCTCCTACAGTATCTATCGCGACGGCGCCTTCGTGGGGGCGTCGCAGACCGCGACGTTTACCGATGCGGGACTCACACCAGCGACGACATATGTCTACGAGGTTTCGGCCGTGAACGGCGCTGGCCTCGAATCGGCAAGAGGCGGTCCGGCCCAGGCCACGACGCTTCCCTTTGCCGGCCCCCCTGGGATCGTCGCCCACTGGACGTTCGACGAAGGCAGCGGGAACGTGGCTGGCGATGCCTCCGGGAACGGGAACGTCGGGACCCTGATGAATGGACCCATTTGGGTTCCCGGGTACTCCGGCACAGCGCTGTCCTTTGACGGAGACGATGATTTTGTGCTGGTCCCAGACGACGATGCCCTGGATCTGGCTGGAGACTTCACTATTTCGATATGGGTGAACTGGATCAACAACAACATCGACGCTGACGTCTTGAGGAAGGGGAACACGAGAAACGCCTCAGACTGGTACCTGATAGAAATCTCGGACAACCACATCCACGCCAGACTGAACGGCAGTTCGGGTGGCACTAACCTCGATCAAGTTCCGATCTTAAACGATGGGGTCTGGCATCACGTCGCGGTGGTCAGGGATGCGTCCTCGAATCGTATCTATGTCGATGGCGTTCTGAGAGATGACTCCGGACGAAACCTGGGGGACCTATCCAACAGCAACAATTTGACGTTTGGGTCGAAGGACACCGGCGATGAGGACTTCTTCAACGGGATGATCGACGACATCCGCTTTTACAACCGCGCGCTGACCGAACAAGAGATCACCGATTTGGGGAACTTGGGTGGATCATGACCCGCCACCTACGGTCCCCGAGAACCTGAACCGCTGGCGGACGGCTGCGTCATCCCAGGCGAGGGGCCAAGCTCTTCGCGCCTCCCATGGGACCCAACGCGCTTGACCAGATGCGCGCGGTTCAGGTGCGCAGTCGCTCTGACAACTCGTCGAAAAGGCGTTCGACCAATCTCCGGGCCAGCATCTCCGGGGGTGCATCCGTCTCCACTCTTTCGAACGAATACTTGTCAGCCAGTTCGTCGTAGACAGCCTGAAACTCCTTGAGCTCGTCAGGTGACAAGTCATCCTTCCGAGCGAGAATCGTGGCAAAGTCGCTGTGCAGGAGGAAGGTGCGGGTTGGGCGGAAAAACAGCCGACACACGAGCTGTCGCGTCCGCCGATACTGTGACACACTCCGCCGCATGGTGCCTGTCATGATATCGTAGATGTAGCGGTCGGCGATGACGATGGTGCGACGGCGCCGATATCGATAGGCGCACCAATATCGATAGTACATTTCCACGGCCAGCAAAGTGAAGAATGCCGCAGCGCGCAGGAGGCTCCTCACCATCCGCAGCGTCAAGAAGAGTCGAGAATGTTCTCGTATCCTCTGGTGAAGCACCCGTTCATGCTCAGTGAACGGACGACCAATCATGGTCTTCAGAATGATCCGCGCCGTATCGACTAATCCGACCTGTCGCGGTTGCTTCCGCAACAGTTCGGCAATCCATTCGCCTACAGTGAGACTCCAACCAGGCACATAGGGGGAGTTCGGAAGCAGCTTCACGCGGTGCTGCCCCCACGGTCCCATATATTGCTGGACGGCCGAATAGCCGTTCTGTTGATTCAAGAGATCCACCAGAGCAGCGGTCAACGATGACTTGCCGCTGCCGTCGACGCCGAGAAAGGCCCACAACGGGGCGCGCGGTCGGGGATCGTGGCGCCGCCACCAACGGCGCAGACGCAAGGCGAACATGCGCCGACGCAATCCGGGGTTTGCGTGGCGCAAGCGTCGTATCATTTCCTCACGTGCCTGTTGAGCGCGGCGGGGCTCGCGGTAGTACGTCTCTACATCATCAAGTACTTCGCAAAGAATTGGGAACGTCCCGTACTCGCGCAAACCGAGCTGAAGGTCCTCGCGGTCCGCACTGTTGGCAAGTTCACATATCTGCGGATAGTGCTTTTCTTGGATCCGCCGCTTTCCGATGATGTTGTGGAAGACGAGTATCGCTAGGAGGTCGCTGTCCGTCGGCAGGAAGTAGTCCTCGATCGGTCTCCGCCTGGCCAGTACTTGCCGGGCATCCATGTATTTGATTGCGCTTTGCACGAGCTCGGCGTGCAAGTCGATGGCGATGAACTGTCCACCGGTAAATTTTGTGAGGGCGGTCTTGAATGGGATGAAGCGGTGCGTGACCGCGACCCGATAGCCCATTCCTCCTAGAATCTCCAGCGTCTCCTGAAACCGATCGCTGTCGACCAACACGTCGAGGTCTTTCGGCGCATCTCCAGCGCGCAGATCGTCGCGAAGCAAGCAGTAGGCGATACCGGCATCGCCCAGAGCTTCGAACAGCAAGCTGTACTCATGCCGAATCCCTACTTGGTCAAACATCGAATGCTCCGCAAGGGCTCAAAGAAGTTCTCCTCATGCCACGCCTCCCTGCGTTCGGGGCCCCCGCTCACAAAGTGACCCGCTATGTGCTCCGCCCAATACAGCATGAGCAGGGGAGTGACGAGCGTCTCTTCCAATCCGAGCAGGTCACAGTAGCCGTCCAGGAGGGACCGCTCTCGCGCCACGAGAAGTTCACCTTCGAGAGCATGAGCAACCGCGTGCCCAAGGCACATGCCAGTTCGCCGACGGTGCATGCTCAAGATGAAGTGCAGCAGGTCCTGAAGCGGCAGGCCGAACTCCTTGCTCGAATCCCAGTCTATGACGCCGGTGAGTCTCCTTGCGCTCGGCTCGAGGAGCACGTTTCTGATATTGAAGTCCCCGTGGACCCAGATCAGCGGGATTTGCTGACCTCGTGTGCTCCGCACCAGAAAGGCCTCGATATCCTTCAGCGCTGGCGAGACCTCGGGGTAGTACCGGTGTAGTGTGGCAAAGACGGGCCGAAAATGGCGTGTTCCGAAGGCCTCGTCGACTTGGCGGCGCTGACAGTGGACCAGACTAAGCTGCTCGAGGAAGTGGAACGCCTCATCCATAATGCCCCGATCGGTCCCCGATCTCGCAATGACCTGATCACCGGTTACGCCCGGCAGTCTGCCTTCAAGAGCATACGGCGTGCGTCCGAGCGCCCCGTGCGCGAGCTGCTCCGGCGCGAACGAAGAGATCTGGGGAGCTCTAGCGGCCAGAAGCGCCAAGACCCGTCGACTCGCATCCATACGTAGCGCGCCCTTGTGATGGATAGGCACGCGTAACACAGCCTTGCCGTGGTCATGGAGATTCAAGAAGAACATCAGCACTCCGGTCCTTTGGACACGACACTCATCGACGGCCGGAAGTGCACCCAGACGGAGCTCGTCCCGTAGATGCGTGAGCAGCTGATCGACGAATCCCCAGGCCGATTGTTGCCGCCCCGCAATCACCATAAACCCGTCGTGGAGACCCGCCTGGAATCCGAGACGGTGCAGCGGTCTCCTGAACTTGGCACGAACGTGGTGGGGTAGATGTCCGTTCCAGCCCAGGATCTCTCGCGGCTGCCGATGATCCGGGTAGAAGGAGTACGTACGCTGGTGCACAAGAGACGCACCCCGCAGTTCGCGACGGATTCCGCTCAGCGAAGGGAGCGTGTCCCCAGGACGAGCGCCGCGTTTGAATTTGCGAGTCAGGCTCCGTAGCGCGTCTTTCAGGTTGCTGCGTCCAAAACGATTGGCAGTTACGACGCAGCATTGTCCGTCATCCTCGAGTAACCTGACCGCCGAGCGTACGACATCCTTCGGGCAAGAGCCTGGACGCTGCGCAAAGGTATCCTCAAAGGCCACTAGGCTGTATTGCTCGCTGTGGGCTGCCAAGCGATGGAGCGGAGCACCGATCACCCGTATGGGCAGCCCCAGGCTGCCAACCAGAAAACGGTCCAAGAGCTCGGCTCGTCTGCGCTCGGGCTCCCAAACCACGAGCTCCGCGAACCGGTCGCATAGGACGAGCGGTGTCATGCTCCAAGGCGCGGGAATCAGGAGAGCTTTCTTGCTGGGGTACATCGGACAGAAGAAAGGCCACTCATAGCCCTTTCCACTAAACATCATGCGAAGTCCCTCTTCCCGTTCAGTGGGGGAGAAGGCGCCCGACGTATCGAGTAGCTGGAGAAAACGCGCCTTGAGAGCGGTGAGATCAGGAATCACGCTGATTTCTCTCTTACCCACGAGCGAGCGAAGTCATGCCACGGCACACATTACCGCAAGCCAAAAAGGGACTCCGATCTTAATCGGCAGAGCAAATATGGGACCAAGGGCAGCGGGCTTCGTTATCAGAGCGTAATCCCAAGTCGAATCTTACGCTGCGCGCCATGTGCGGGCGCATCGGAAGAATGGCCGGTGAGTCCAGACTGCAAAGACCGATCGGTGTCGGCTTCGGCGAGCGCCTGCTGCGCCACCTACGTCACTTTCGTTGGGGTGACCAAGTCGAGAAGCTCTCACCAGACAGGAATTTGATCCATCCAATCAGCATTGCGAAGCTCACCAGGCTGAAGGTATAGGACATGTCCACCAGACGACCTGCTGAAGAACGGTCAACCCGTGTGTGTCGCCAGAAAGCGAGCGCGTAGAAAGCCAATTGTGTGATGAAGGCGGAAAGATATATCACAGAAGAGCGTATCAACAATGAATTGGAAACGAGGGCAGCAAGGAGAAAGAATGGCACGACGAGCTTAGAAAGCTTGTGTGACAAGAGCATGAACGAGAAGAGTGGAAACCGAACGGGGTTGAACAGCGACAAGTTGCGGAATAGGGCGCGCAATGTACGTGCCGTCACTCTGACCTGTCGTCGGTACTCACCCACTGACGAATCCGCCAATTCTTCATAGCAAACGGCCGTTGGCTCGAGAGTACCGCGATAGCCGGCCTCGACGATTCTCAACGGAATTACAAAGTCGTTGATATCGTCCGTTGCGAGAGGCACGAACAGCGCTTTGCGAATGGCAAAGATCGCTCCATCCGCGCCCACACAGGAGCCAATACGGCTCTCCAGTTTCTTCGTGATCAGTTCCAGACGGCTGTAGAATCCGGTCGATTCGGCGGTGCCGGATCCGACTTGCGTCCGGTAAATTGTCTGGCCGGTGACAAAGCCTATCCGTGGATCCTGAAACGGCCGAACCAGGTCACGGAGGGCTGATGGTGCATACATCGAATTGGCGTCCGAGAAGACGACGATTTCTCCCGAAACCATCGGCACTGCCAGATTGAGCGCCGCTGTCTTTCCTCTCCGCTCTCCCTGACGAATCAGCTGAACGTCCTGGCTAGCATACATCTCCGCGATCTCATCCGTCCGATCCGTTGAAGCATCGGACACGACAACGATTTCCAGCCGGTCACGTGGGTAGTCCAGTTCCAGCGCATTCTGGATCTTTGTGTCTAGGGCGGTTTCCTCGTTGTAGGCAGATATGAGGAGAGATACTGAAGGCCATTGGTCCGACGCGACCCTCGCAAGCGGTCTTGATACAAGACGGCCTATCGCCCAAAGGACGAGGGGATATCCCAAGAACGCATAGAATATGGAGAGCAAGGAAAACCAGAAGAGGATTTCGAAAAATGACATAGCCCGGCAGCCTAAGCCTTATCAGCTGAGTTAAAGATCACTGCCGACAACGCGCTCCAGGGCATCGAAGAGTGGAGACACCTGATTCCTCCGGCTGAACGAGGGTGGCAGATCGAGGGGGGCTGCATACCATTGGCGAACTCTCGATACCGCCGGACAATTACCTGGGCGACGTCTGGTACGCTGGTTGGAGGAACGACGTCTGCGCCGCTACCACGGAGAAGTCTCGCTATCGGGCTTTGTCCATCAGCCATGACAAGAAGCCACGCATTGAACTGCATGTATTCGTATATCTTCGACGGGACAGCCCACGGGCTATCCTGCGGAAGGCTAACGAGCATCGATGATTCATTGAGCATTTCCCAGAGCCGGTCCCGGTCCTGGTGTGGATGAAGGTGCACGAAATCTCGAACCCCACAGCGTGCGGCGATCTCAGCTGTCGGAACACCAGCGAATTCGGTCACACGCCCAATCATTTCGACTGACAGCTCCTCTGGCGTCAGTCCGAGTTCCGATACTGCCTTTTGCACCGCCAGGAAAAGCGTTTCGGGATTCCTGTCCAAATAGATCCCACCGGCATAGGCGATCTTGAAGACCGTTCGGCTCCGGGCCGGGCTTGGTGGGAGGTCGAGTTCGTCATATCCGTTAAGAACGGTGAGAAAACGCGCGCGCCCCCCGCCGTATCTCCGCTCCATGGCCTCGCGGACCTCATCGGTGTTTGTCACCACCAAGTCGGCTCGATCGACGCAGCGTCTCTCGTAGCGGCGAGCGAGCCTGAAGGACAAGGGATGCGCCTTCTCTTCTGGGAGCCTGCGCTCGAGGCTCCATGGGTCGCGGAGGTCCATGATCAATGGTAACCCGGTATGTTCGGCCAACTGCCTTCCCGCCTCGTGTGCCATGTGCGGCGGCCCGCAGCTGATAATCAACTGATAACCTTCGCCGCGTGAGAGCCCCTTACCCAGACGGAACGCATCGCGAGCCCACAGGAGATCTCCTCGGTTCAAAGCCAGTGTATGAAGACCCCGGCGGTAATACCCGGGATCCCACCTCTTTCGTCCCATTTCATCCGCTGCGAGTGATTGCGGTCGTGGTCTGTGAGCGCGTGAGGCCTCGCTCGCGCCGGGCGTTTGCTTCCGTAGCGCCCGAAATCGGGACAGGACGCTCGCGGCGAATCCCTCCACCCGCTGCAAGCCGGAAGGGCGTGTTCGAACCCCAAACACCCGGGTGCCGGGCGGAAGTCGCTCCAAGGCAGGAACGTCCGTTCGCTCGTGTTGCGCCGGATGTCCTGCGATCACGTCCAGGGTCCAACCGCGCTCCGCTGCGAGTTCGGTGATCCGGCCCCAGCGGACGGCTCCGGCGGTGCAAAGAGGCGGAAAGTGATAGCTAATCAGCAAGAAACGACCGCGAACGCTGTCCAGTCCACCCGCGCTCGCATAAAGCGGCGCGGGTGCGTTCGTGTCGGCGACGTCTCTATTCCATGGCATGTCCAATCAACTCCGGCGCATCGCAACCGCTCGACGGACGATTGCCCTAGATGGCAAGAAAAGGTTTCCAGCCAGGTTTGCAGCGCGGCCGCCTGGGAGTTCCCCTCGGCTCGGTACGGCGTCCAGCACTCGGCCTTGCCACGGGACATCGCAATCCTGAAGACCTGGCGCTCAGCGCCCGCCGCTCGGGGTTGCAAGGCAGGTGCCGCCTGCACGCACTTCGGCGCCGGGCCCTGCCCACATCTCGTGGTCTACCGAACCGTGCCTCCGGGCACATGTTGCAGAAACGCAACACCCATGCCACACGAACGCAGGCGCTGCCCCGCGTGAACCGACAGCGACGACTTCTCGAGCCGGGCCACGGGTGCGCTTGCACGCGACTAGCGCGTCCACCGGATTGCCCCGAGTGCCGTCATCAGGCCCCTCTGACCACGGCACGACCACCTCCCATACTGGCAGCGACCAAATACACTTCACCGGGCACGCCCGTTGCTTCGAGAATTGGCTGTCACCGCGGGAGACCATTGGAATGACGGTACACCACTTCACTGTTGATGTCGAAGAGTATTTTCAGGTCTCGGCCTTCGAGCACCTGGTACCGCGGACCCGCTGGACATCTTTCGAGAGCCGTGTCGCGTCGACGGTCGACGAGTTGCTGGAGATATTGGGGCGACACCAGGTTCAGGGCACGTTCTTCGTGCTGGGCTGGCTAGCCCAGAAATATCCCGAGCTGGTGAAGTCGGTGGCCGAGGCTAAGCACGAGATCGCCTCTCACGGGTGGAGCCATCGGCGGGTATTCGAGGAGACCCCGGAGGAGTTTCGCACATCTGTACGACGCACGAAACAGGTCTTAGAGGACATTGCCGGTAAACCAGTGCTGGGCTTTCGCGCGCCAAGTTTTTCAATTCGACCTGGCTTCGAGTGGGCGCTCGATATACTGATCGAAGAGGGCTATCGTTACGATTCGAGCCTGTTTCCCATTCGGCGCATAGGCTACGGCTACCCAAACGGTGGCCGTGATCCCCACTGGCTGCAGCGCCCCGCCGGGGAGCTCGCGGAGATCCCGCCGGCGACGATGCGCGTCGCCGGAGTCAACGTGCCGGCAGGCGGAGGAGCCTACTTCCGGCTGTTCCCGTACGGTCTGGTTCGAGCGGCGCTGCGACAGTCTCAAAGGCGTGGCGTACCGGGAACCTTCTATGTTCACCCATGGGAACTCGATCCGGAGCAACCGCGTCTTGACGTTTCCTGGCTGACGAGAATGCGCCACTACTCTGGCCTTCATCGGACGAAGGATCGTCTTGAACGCCTCTTGCAGGAATTCCAGTTTCAACCCATAGCCGCCACTATCGCATCGTGGTGACCGAGGTGCCTGTTTCTCCCGAGTCACACCGCACGGGCGGGTTCGACGTGATCGAGTTCGACGGCCCGGCCGACCGCTGGGACAAGTCCGTCAGCGAGACACCCGGTAGCAGCTTCTGTCACCTGGCAGGTTGGCGCGAGATCATGGTGGACGTACTCGGCCACGAGTGTCGCTATCTCGTGGCACAGGACGACACCGGGATGTGGCGTGGTCTCCTTCCCCTGGTGCATGTGAAGAGTCGGCTCTTTGGGCACTACCTCCTGTCGATGCCCTTCCTGAACTATGGTGGCCCAATTGGGAGCGCCGGCGCACAGACGCGGTTGGTCGAATACGCAATCGACCAGGCGCGTCGAGCGAACGTCGACCTCCTCGAGCTCCGATCGCGCTCCCCCGTGCCGGCGGATGTCACGGTCTCCGGAAGAAAGATCGCGGTGATCCTGGATCTTCCGAGTTCCCCGGAACAACTGTGGCGTGAGCAATTCCCCGGCAAGCTCCGTAGCCAGATACGCAGACCGCAGAAGGAAGGGATGGAGGTGCAATTCGGGCCGGAGCAGGTGGAGCCGTTCTACGAGGTCTTCAAGCGCAACATGCGGGACCTCGGCACGCCGGTTCTACCTCTCTCGTTTTTTGAGGGTCTGCGGCTGACCTTTGGAGAGCTCGTCATGTTCGGAACGGTGTACTGGCGCGGTCAGCCGGTCGCGGCGGGCGCTGGCTTCCTGTGGCGGGACGAGTTCGAGATGACGTGGGCCTCAGCGCTACGGGAGCACAACCGTATGGCGCCCAACATGCTCCTCTATTGGGCGTTTATGGAGGCGATGATCGCGCGCGGCGTCCAGTTCTTCAATTTCGGGCGCTGCACGCCGAATGAGGGCACCCATCGCTTCAAGCGGCAATGGGGCGGTAGAGACGTGCCGCTCCCGTGGGCGCAGTGGACGGCTCGGAACCTGACCGCGACACCGTCGCCAGATCGGCCGCTCTTCCGGGCCGCGACCGCTGTATGGAAGCGGCTGCCGTTGCTCGTCACGAACAGGGTGGGGCCGATCTTGGCCCGCCGCCTTCCGTGAATGTCACACTAGACCAGAGGGTGGTCCCCGGGTCACATCAGGTCCCCACGGGCCGGCGCTGCCGCAACCCATGAGCCGCTTGCGCCACCAGCTGCCCGCTTACTCACCAGTCTCGCTTCGGGCCATCATTCAGGCTGCGCGTGCGGCAGCCCCGGTCGGTGCTGATCCACGGCGCCGGGTGATCGAGCTTCTTCGCCGCCAGTACGAGGCAGAACAGGTGACCCTCTGCGGCAGCGGCACACACGCCCTCCAGCTCGCCGTAAGACAGGCGTGGCAGGTTCTCGGAGAGAAGACCACTGTCGCGCTGCCGGCCTTTTCCTGCTTCGACATCGGATCTGCCGCTGTGGGGGTCGACGCCCGCATCGCGCTCTACGATCTGGATCCAGGCACGCTCTCCCCAGACTGGGACAGCTTCAGATCGGCGTTGGCCAGCGGTGCGCGGGTCGCGATCGTGGCTCCTCTCTACGGGATCCCCGTGGATTGGGACGCGGGAGAACGCTGCGCCGAAGGCTACGGTGCGGTCTTGATCGAGGACGCGGCGCAAGGCGCCGGAGCCTTTTGGCGTGGCCGCCCGCTGGGGGCATTGGGAAGGCTGAGTGTGTTGAGTTTTGGTCGTGGCAAGGGATGGAGCGCGGTTCGCGGGGGCACGCTCATGACACGCGCGCTTGACGAGCATGAGGATGCTGAGCTGGAGTTGCTTCAGGCGGGACCCACCTCCGAACTGAGTGTGGTCGTCAGCGCCGCAGCTCAGTGGACGCTTGGCCGACCCTCGTTGTACGGCCTTCCCGTGTCGATTCCGGGGCTCGGCCTGGGTGAAACACGATACAAAGACCCAACGGCGCCGCAGCGTCTATCGCGGGCCGGCGCCCGCTTGCTGGAGTGCACGAGGCACGCCGCTGATCAGGAAGCCGAGCTGCGGCGGCAGCGTGCGAAAGGATGGAAGGAAACGATTCGGTTCGGGCCTCACGCGAGACCGATCGAGGTGCCTGACCATGGAACGGCAGGCTTTCTCCGTTTTCCCCTTCGACTTTCGCGCGGAGTCGCAGGGATCGAACGACCACGATCCGCGCTTCGGCTGGGCGCGGCGCCCAGTTACCCTCGTCCTCTCGGCGCTTTGCCGCCGGTGGCCGCTCGCTTACACGAGCCTCACGGCCGATGGCCCGGTGCGGAAGAACTCGTGCGTACCTTGGTCACGTTACCCACCCACTCCATGCTGACCATGTGGGAGAGATCGCGCCTCCTACGTCTTCTGTCGGACTATCCGCACTAACGTCCCGAGGGAGTTGTCGCCCGAGGCAACAGCTCTTCGTACACCTGCAAATAATTCTGGGCCACGTCGTGGAGACGGAACCGCCGTTCAATTTGTTGTTTCGCCGCCGCTCCAAAGCGGGCGCGCATATCGTGATCTTTCAACAAGCGTACGACTTTGTCAACGAATGCAGGCGTGTCTCTGGGCGGCACGAGATAGCCTGTCACCCCGTCGGTGACGACTTCCGGATTGCCGCCTACGCTCGTAACGACGACCGGCAAGCCATGGCTCATGGATTCGAGGAGGGTAATCGACAGTCCTTCGGAGAGAGAGGTCAGTGCTGAGACCTGCATTAGCGGGTAGTAGTCGTTGATGTTATCCGCATGACCAGCGAAGATGACGTGCTCAGCTACCCCAAGTCGATCTGCCAGCTGTCTCAACTCCGTCTCCTGGTTTCCCCGACCCAGAAGAACAAAGCGGGCCTGCGGCACCGCCTGCACGATAAGAGGTGCTGCTTCGATCAGATATCTGACTCCCTTTACCTGCCGGTTGAAGTTGGCGACCATACCAACCACGAGATGCTCAGGTCGTAATCCGAGTTTGGCTCTGAGACCGGAGCGTTCGTGTAGCGGTCCGGGCGGCCTTTCGACTCCATTGTGGATCACGATGACGCGTGACTGGTCGAGCTTCTCTTTCTTCAAAACCACCTGGCGAACGGCTTCCGATACACAAATGACGCGATCGGGCAGCGATCTGGTCGCCCGCAGCTTCATGTATTCACGAGTGCCCCAATTGAATCCCTGATCCTCTCGATTCTCAATCAAGAACGGCACCTTACCCAGCGCCTTCAGGGCGCGCGCGTACATGATGGACCAGAAGAAATACGCATGGACGACGGCTGGCTGAAATTGCCCAACGTGGCGTGACGCGATCTGGAGTCGCCTGATCTGAGCAAACGGGTAGCGCTCGAGCCGCCCAGGCGGCACGACAGTGACCGGGATTCCCGGCTTCTGCCGTGCTCGTATCGGCGCCTGGCTCAGTATTCGGGCCTGACAGCGCCAGGATTCCCAGAGCTTCGTCATCGCCACTAGGTGGTTACCCGTACCGCCACCGAGATCGTCCGTAATGATCAATAGGCGCCAGGGTGGCGATGCGGCGACCGCAAGAGGTGAAGGCGCTCTCACCGAGAGGTGCCCCGGCCGCGAACCCCTCTCGGCGGTTGTGGCGGTGTGAGAGTCGAAGTATCACCACTCCTTCGCCGAATCTTCTGAAGCAGGAAGCCTGCGAGTATCGCAACGAGGCTGAACGATCTCCGCAGCCATGGCTTCAGATCATCCGTGGCGAACGCCGCGAATGACCGAGCTTTGGCAAGTGAGCGCAGCCAAGCACGCAGACCCAGCTCGCCGTTGCGCATCTTGTGATAGAAGGAGCCGAAGTCGCGATTGAAATCAAGCCAGTGGAGGCCTTCGCGCTGCAATCTCATGACCCTCTGCGCCAGCGGTCGGCCTGTCAGCAGCGCGTATTCGGCGTGCGGAAAGTTGAGACCGCAGTCGTAGAAGAGCTGGTTGTGATAGTAGCTCCTCAAGTTGACCTCTAGGAAGAAGTGCTCACCGGTCTTCCTGTCTTCTGAAAACTCGAGCGTGCAGATCCCTCGGTATCCGAGCGCTCGCATGAAGTCAATGCTCGTCTGAGCCAGCCCCTCGTTGACCTCGCTGACGCCGAACGTGGTGACTCCATAGTCGGGCAGATGCTGCCTGAGCTTTCGGCCAGTGTACCACATCACGGGCTGACTCTCGCGATCGAGCAACACCGTGCTGATGAGAATGTGCCCATCGCCGCTTGTTACCACCTGCTGGAACACCATGTTTTGAAGGTGGTCGGGGTGCGCGGCTACGTAATCAACGAGCGGATCACTGTCACTGAACAGAACGTTTTTCGCTTTGTCTGGTAGGCAGCGGGAAAAAGTATCTACGGGTTTCACGATTACCGGCGTGGGAATATCGGACACCTCCGCCTCGAAATCTCGCATCGACAGATAATGGCGGGTCCAGGGCGCGGGCATGTTGTGTTCGTCTTGTAGCGAGATGATTCCCAGCTTCGAATTCAGCTTCGTGAAGAGATCTCGCTCGTTCGCGTGAAACAGAAATCGATCCTGGAGTCTCACCTGTTCGTCACTTACCCATTGCGCGTACGCGTCCGTTGTCGGAAACAGAACGGGCTTTTCGTCAAAACGGTCCGCCAGCTTCAGGACGAAATCGGTCAACTCGCTGTCGACTATGCCCTCCGGTAGACGCACGGCGGTGCAGTACTTGGAAAAGCGACCAATGTCGCCCGCCTTGCTGTAGAGGCCGACAACCGGAATCGATTCCCGTCCCAAGGAGCGGACGACAGCCAGTCCGTTGACATCGAGGTCCAGCACGAAAGCGACGGGCGTGTTGGCAGCTATTCTCGGCATTGGCCTCAAGCGGTTAGCGTAAGGGTAGCCCGGCTAGCCGCAGGGCGAATCCGTTGAGCGACAGCCCTGCCGGAACGTTGAGGCGTGGAAGCTGGAATCGGTTGGCTCGCTCCGATCGAAGCCAACCGCCGCCCAGGGCCAGTGCGCCTTCGTAGCCGGAAACCGTCGCGGCCTTCTCCACATTCGGCGACGACATCCCATAGGGGTAGGATAGCCAGGGCACGACAGCTTCAAACCGCTCGCGAAGCCACTCGAGCGGCCGCCGCATCTCGTTCATCAACTCACTCTCGCCAAGCTGGGTGAGGTTAGGGTGGCTCCAGGAATGAGAGGCCAGTTCGATACCGGGCTGTGACACCGCAATCCGTAGCTCATCTTCTGTTGCCGTCAACGCGTGTCTCTGGACCGGGTGCGCTGGGACCCCGGAGCGATCGGCCCAGTCTCTCACAAGGTGGTCGGCACCGTGAAGCTCCTCCAGAGCGTAGCGTCGGAGATCGGCAAGTGGCTCGGGCGCTTCAGGGTCGGCGAACGCGTCCCACCAGAAGGATCGACCCCCGACAAACGCGGGCGGCACGAAGATCGTTGCCGGCAGAGCCCGCTTCGCGAGTTCTTCAATCCCAGTCGTGACAGCACCGTGATAGGCGTCATCGAAGGTGATGACGACTCGTGGCACCTTCGCATCCGCGTACGTCTCTTGCGACAGCGAAGACAGCGAGATGACCCTGCATTGCTGAGTTAGCAGGTCCAGTTGACGAGCGAACTCCGCACGTGGCAAGTGCAAGGACCGATCGCCGGCGATTGCTGCTCCATCCGGAACAACATTATGGTATGCTAGGACCAGACTCTTCTTTCTTATCGTTGTACGAGCAACGCTTGCGGGTCCAGCTCGTAGCTGAAGAAGCTCGATCGCGTGCTTGATTGCATTCCGCATTGATGGGACCCAGGTTGCCAAGATCGGTGTCGTCTAAGACCGCGGATGCCGCGGGTGGGGTGCAAGAACGGGACCTATGGGCGCCGGAATGGCACCGGATGCCGTGGCATCAGGCTCCCGGTGCCGCGGCACGTTGACCATGCGGGGGGCGACGGCCACGCGACGATGCTACCAGCGGTTCTGTCGTGCGGCCCGGAGATTGCAAGCTCGAATGACCCGGCGGCACGTGGCGGAGGCTCGCGGGTCCCATGGTCAGATACAGCAAGGTCGCTCATCTAGGTTCAAACGAGAATCGTTATGATTCGCTATGCGTCGTGCAGGCCACTCTGAGACAGGTCCCCGGGCCGGTGCCTCCGTACCCAGCGGTCTCCACGCGGGGGAAGCGGTTGTGACCGGCATCGCCCGAACGCGCCCTGCATTGTCGAGCGTGGCTGCTGCGTCCGGCCTCGACAAGGCGGTCGTCTTGACTGCCAGCCTCCTGGTGGCCATCGATTTCGGCCGTGTGCATCAGCTCTTCGGACCCACGAGCACGCTCCCCGTTGGGAAGATCACACTGCCGCTGATGGTCCTGCTCCTCTTGTTTTGTCCGGACCTGGGTGCGCGGCTCACGCGCCTGACCCGCACCCCACAGGCCTGGGCACTCCTCGCGTTCGTGGGGACCATTTGCGTGTCCATACCTTCCAGCCTCCTGGCTGGGTATAGCCTGCGAGAACTCATAGAGTTCCTCCAGACCTCGCTTATCCTAGTGCTCGCCGTCGGGCTGGCAGTCCGGAACAAGAACGATCTCCAGACCGTGGTGTTGGGGCTCGCGGTCTCGGTCGCGCTCTTGGGCGGGGCGACCGCCAAGCAGGCCATGCTGGGTGGCGTCGGCGGGCGCTATGGCGCCTCGAACACCTACGATCCAAACGACGTGGCGTTCGCGTGTGTAGTGGCGCTGCCTCTGGCACTCTGGCTGTTGGCGTCAGGACGCCGGTGGTTTCACCGGTTGGCTGGCCTGGCTGGCGTGGGCGGTGCGCTGCTCGGTGTGGTGTTCAGCGGATCGCGAGGTGGCTTTCTCGGTCTCGCGGCCGTTCTGCTGACTCTGCTGTTCATGCGGGGGCGTCGCGCTCTGCCACTCAAATGGCGCCTAGCCTTCCTA
>JAOTWK010000404.1 GCA_029862935.1 Gemmatimonadota bacterium
TCTGCCTGTACCCACTCGACATGGTAGTCGGCGGCGCGCACGATCCCGATCCGGCCATCCCAGCCGACCGCCCATCCATCCCGCGGACTCATCGGCTTGGGTCGCATGCTCACGGATTGATTGTTGGGTCCACCGCTCCGTTGAACCTCGAGGTCCTCGAGCTTTACGACGGTGACCGTATCCTCGGTCTCGGTGGTCCCATTCCAGCGAAGGATCTCGGCCGAGTCACGAAGTGAGCCATCAGGTCGCATCCGGCCGGCCGCCTGATAGTAGAGTCGTCCCTTGGCATCCGTGCTCTGTGGCAGCCGAATCGACATCATGCCCGGTCGCGGCTCCCCCTGCATGATCGGCGAGGTACTGCCGAACCCGAAGTCCGGACCGATCATGGTCAGGCGACCATTGCCGAGGTCCACGAGCAAGGTAGAGTCACCAGGCATCGCGAACACGGCGTCCGGTTGGCGGTACTCGCCGGGTCCCCGGCCCTCCCGCCCGATGGTGTCGGCCGTGCCATTGGCGAAGTCGACGACAGCCACGATCCCGCCAGCCCCGTCTGCCACGAGCACTCGTCCGTCCGCCAACTCCCGCACGCCGCGGACCGTACCGAACTCCTGTGACAGCGATGCTTCCGGCTTGGTCAGTCGGAACTCGGGTGCTTGCGCCGCTGCTGGACTCCACTGCCCCAGTGCGGCACACGATGCAATCCCAACCAGTGCGATTCTCACAGCGCGCACGATTCTTACCTCCTCAAACAGATCTACAGGGTCACCTTCAAGTGGATATGAGGCTAGCACGCTCTGGGAGATGCACAAGGGTTGCTGAGGGTCGCAACGGCTGCAGTCGCGGGGCATGCCCAAGACAGAACTGCGCCGTAGCGCGTCATTTTGGCTACGCCTCCGGCCGAGCGTATACTTACCGTGGGAGCGGTCAGCAACCCCGAGGTCGCATGCCGCTTGCCCAATTCTCAGAGGACTTCTACGCTAAGCTCGGGCACGGGATTGCGGAAGAATTCGTGAACTGGTTCAACATGGCCGATCACGCCTATCGTTCGGAGTTTCGGGAGCTGTTCGACTCCAACTTCCGGATGTTCGACACGAGGCTGGACCAGCGGACGGCTGAGCTGCGATCGGAGTTCCAAAGAGAGACCTTACGGCTCGAAACGAAACTCGAGCAGCGGTTCTCCGAGGTGAAAGCCGATGTCGCTCGACTCGAAGAGCGCATGGACCGACGGTTCGAGGCGGTCATTCAGCAACAGCGAACTGCACTCGCGGAACTCCGTGCCGAGCTCATCAAATGGATGTTTCTCTTCTGGGTTGGTACCCTCGGGACGCTGATCGCCCTGCTCAAGTTCTGGGTGTAGGGTCGCGTCGCTGACCGCTATCGTTTCACCTTTCACGTTTCACTCCTCCCGTCCTCCCTCGCCTTTCACCTTTCACCTTTCACCGCTCCCGTCTCACGTCCCAACCCTCTCCACCGCCAGACCACCCACCACTCGGAGCTCCGAGTCGTACACGGTGAGCGTGGTCGCTGCGCTCGACGATGTGGGACCCACCAGCAGATACGCCGACACGGAATCGCTCACGGCTGACTCACGTTGCACGATCACGAGCTCCAAGGTGTCACCACGGAACGTGCCATCGGCACTCTCATCGATCAGCCCGTGTAGCCACTGGCCAGTCACGAACGAGGAGAGTCCCGTAGAGTCCGCTTCAGCCGTCGCAACGTACAGTTCGAGCTGTGCATCGACGGGAACACCCAACAACGTACCGCTCAACTGGTAACGACCTTCCCGATCATCATCGACATTGCCGACAATACGAACCTGGTTGGTTGCAGCGACGAGGCTGCCAAACACCCCCAAGCCCCCTTCGAGATTGTTGACGAATCCGCGACCGGAGGGCGGGATGTTTCCCGACCGCACGAAATCGAAGTAACGATCGTCACCGAGCGCCACCGTCACCGAGTAGTAACGACCCGCTGCAAAGACGGGCGGGAACTCGTCAGGAATTCCGGAGACGGTATCCGAGAAGAACACGCTAATGATGTCAGGCAGGTCGCCCGGTACGGTGATCGCCGTCGAGTCGACCACGAACCAGAATCCGGGTACTGACACGCCTAGCACGTCCGGCCGTCGAACCTCCAGCTGGAGCGTACGACCGGCAAGGACCGCTGCGCTCACCTTCAACGTGTCGACATCGCGATTGAGCTCGAGCATCGGACCGGGCACCACCACCGAGTCTGAGGCCACTCGCATGAGAAACGACCTCACTCCTGGTACCTCGCTGACTCCGCTCACCACTCGACCGTCACTGGTCGTGACTAGAAGTTCGAGCGTGTCACCGGCCGCCATCGTGGGGCAGCCGACCGGACTCCAGTAGACCCCGGCCGCCACCGGGATGTCCGGCACTCCCGGGTTCTCCGTAAACGTCGTCACACCACAGGGATCAGCGGGATCACTTCGGTTCGTGACCGTGACGGTGGCGCCAATGAGAGGCAGTTGCGGTGCGTCCCCAGGGATCTGAATTGAGTTGGAATCGATGACCATGGATCCTGACAGGGTCTGCTCGACCAGCACCCACTGTCGCGCGAGATCCGGTCGCATGATCGCTTGCACGATCACGAGAGGCTCTCCCTCTGGTACGGTGATCTCACCGAACTCGCAGGCCGTTGCCACCAGCGCCACCGCCAAGACCCCGCCACGTCGCATCATCAGAACTCGAACTCCACGCCGAAGCTGGGCAGCAACGGTAATTGTGAGATCGCGCGCCGAGTTGGTGGCGCGTTGTTGTAGTCGTAGAAATAGAGGAACACGTTCCGGCGGTTCAGCAGGTTTGCGATCTGCAAGTACGGCCGGAGCACTCCCCCCCACGCACGCTTTTCCCAACGGAAGCTCAGATCGAGGCGACCGTAGAACGGGTAGCGTCCACTATTCAACACTGGGCTCGCAATGGGTTCCCGCTCGAAGTCGTCGAACGAGTTGGTGGCCGCCCGGTAGTAGCGATGGTCCCACTCCCCGACGAACGGCGTGAACGGAAGCGGCGACCCGTACCCCCATCGCACGGCGAGGTCACTGCCCAAGGGACCCGGCGCCTGCATGACGACGTTCAGGGTGTGGCGTCGATCGTGGATCGCGGGATACTCCAAATCTTCCGCCCGTCGCGTCGCATTGGTGAAACTGTAGGCGATCCATCCCGTGATCCGTCCCCAGTGCCGTCGCATGAGGAGGTCGAAGCCCCACGCGTCGCCGCTCACTGGAATCGTCTCGTCTCCCGGCACGGCGGGATCTTCCGAGAGATTGGCATCGATGATGTCGGTGAACGTCTTGCGGTACGCCTCGATCGAGATCGACTGCGAGCCGCTCAACCACCACTCGACGCCTGCCACGACGTGGTCCGACCGCGCGACCGCGATCGCTGAGTCTGCGCCGATCCACAGGTCGAACACGTTCCACGGCAGGTTTTGATCTCTCAAGGAGTGAATTGCCTGGTAGTAGCGTCCCACCGAGCCCGTCACGGCGAGCGCCGGTGTGACAAAGAGCTTGGCACTCAATCTTGGTGCGACGTTCACCACGTCTGGTCCCTCAACCGCTTCTACGCGAACGCCCGGACGAATGAGAAGCGCTGAGACCACGCGCCACTGATGATCGGCAAATGCAGACCAGACCCGTGGCTGGAACCTGCTTTCAATGAATGACGAGCCGAAGCTCTCCGACTCGGCGCCGTAGGTCATGAAGTAGTCTTCGATACCGACACCGAGCCGGATCTCGTGCGCAGGATGCGGTACCAAGAGCAGTCGCGCGCGCCCCGAGATGAGCCGGGCGGTGTTCTCCGCAGCGATCAGTCCCGGCTCCAGTCCAACGT
>JAOTWK010000405.1 GCA_029862935.1 Gemmatimonadota bacterium
TTGCTCGAAACGGGTATGGTGCCCTCAGTTGAACCGGTGACCGAGCTGACCCTCGAGAGCCCTGCCGGACTGATCCCAGTCAAGGCTCACGTCGAGAACGGCAAGGTTACCAGCGTCACGTTCGAGAACGTGCCGGCGTTTGCCGTGCATCTCGATAAGGAGATTGCGGTGCCCGAGCTCGGGACAGTGACGGTGGACGTGGCCTGGGGCGGCATGTTCTACGTGATCGCCGACGCCAAGCAGCTGGGTCTCGAGCTGACTCCTGGTAATGGAAGGAGACTGGCCAGGGTTGGTGAGATGATCAGAGCCGCTGCCGCCGAGCAGCTGCCGGTGGTCCATCCCGAGAACCCTGACATTCGGGGCATCTCGATCTCCCAGCTACAGGGCCCGGCGACCCGCCCCGACAGGGCGGGACGGAACGCCGTCGTGGTCTCCACGGGACCGCTGGACTGGAACGATCCGGATACCTGGACCGGGGCGATCGACCGCTCGCCGTGCGGAACCGGCACGTGTGCCAGGATGGCCGTGCTCTATGAGCGAGGGGAACTCGGCCTCAACGAGGTCTTCCGTTACGAAAGTGTGCTGGGGACGGTCTTTACGGGGAAGCTGGAACGGGAGGCAAGGGTCGGTTCCTATCGTGCAATCGTACCGAGCCTGACAGGCACCGCCTGGATCACTGGCATCAACCAGTACGTCGTCGACCCGTCCGACCCCTTCCCGGAAGGCTTTCGCGTGGGTGACATCTGGGGGAAGATCGACGATTCTGTGCCTCGAGCGTGACCCAGATCACACAAAGTGTGAGACATAGGTCGCAGGCTTAACATCTCGGGAACAGCATCGTCGCACGGGGTAGAACGGCGGCGAATCCGCCCCTGGCGATCACACTGGCTTGAGAGGATACATCATGTTTACCAACAGACGAATTCGCGGTCTTGCCATCGTGCCGGCCCTGGCGCTGGCTGTGGCGTGTAGCGACACCCCAAACGAGCCGTCAGAGCTCGACGTTCAGCTGAATGAAGATGTCGCCGCCTATGTCGCCGACCTCACTGGCGATGATATCGTGCTCATGACCTCGTATGCCGAGCTGTCCATGGGCGCCCCCTTTGCCTCACCCCCCTTCGACGGGTCGTTGACCGTCACGCGGGAAGTGACGTACTACGACGATGATGAGGCTACCCGCGAGATGGATTTCTACGATCCACTGCTGACGGCCACCATCAATTTCGTGTTCTCGCTGCAGGGTGAGCGAAGCCGCACCACTCAGCACGGGACGATGAGCATGGAGGTGAGCCGTGACCGCGACCTGTGGATCAGTGGGCTTAAAGGCGAGGAGACGGCGCGGACGTGGAACGGGACTGGAAACCGGGACGTGGACCGTGTGCGGCAGTCTGACGATCGTGGTACGTGGACCTACGATATGGATGCCAGCACCGTGATCGACGATGTGGTGGTTGGAGTACCGCGCAGTGAGAATCCGTGGCCCCTCAGTGGAACGATCACACGAGAGATCCATGTGGTGGTCGAGAACAGCGTGGGTGACACCTTCACCCGCGACCGTATCGTGGTTGTCACGTTCAATGGAACGCAGTTCGTGATCATGACGGTGAACGGCGAGGAGTTCGAGATCGATCTGGCCAACCGCACGCACCACCGGCGGCATCAAGGCTAGGCATACTCCTAGACCGGTTCAGAGAGCCCCGCGTGCGGTAACGGCGCGGGGCTCTGTTGTTGAACCGATGGGTCACCTGTGAGATTGGACTTCTCCTCCATGCCGCGTGGCTGCCTGAGCACACGTCGGTGAGCGGTCGCCTTCTGTTGGGATCTCACAACCAGCAAGCGAACTGCAGTGCGCGAAGGAGCACGGGCGAGTCGCACAGGTATGTGTTGATCAGCCTATTGGTCGATCCGCCGCACGAAATCCTCGCCCAGCACCGCGTCCAGCACAGCGACCAGCCGGTCGGCATCCTCCTCGGTAAACACGAGCGGAGGCTTGATCTTGATCACGTTCTGATCCGGTCCGTCAGTGCTGAGGAGCACGCCGTGGTCTTTGGCCCGCTCGATCACGTAGTTGGCCTCCTCGGTGGCAGGTGTACGCTCTGCGCGATCTCGTACGAGCTCGAGGCCAAGGAACAACCCGCGTCCGCGCACGTCTCCGACTACCGCGTGCGAGGTGCTGAGGCCCTGCAGCGCTCCCTTGAGTTTCGTGCCTACGGCCAGTGCATGCTGTTGAAGTCGCTCGCCCTCGATCACGTCCAGAACCGCGAGACCCACCGCGCACGACACGGGATTCCCTCCATATGTGTTGAAGTACTCCATGCCGGTGTCGAACGACTCGGCGATCTCACGTGTCGTGACCACGGCACCGATGGGGTGTCCGTTGCCGATGGGCTTGCCCAGCGTCACGATGTCCGGCACCACGCCTTGCGTCTCGAACCCCCAGAAGTGGGAACCGAGGCGACCGAATCCAACTTGTACCTCGTCGGCGATGCATATGGCTCCAGCATCTCGTGCGAATCCATATGCATGCTCGAGATATCCACGTGGCAGCTCGATCTGCCCACCGCAGCTGAGTAGAGTTTCGCTCAAGAACGCCGCGACCTTGTGCTGCCCCTTCTGCGTGCGAACAATCGTCTTGCGAACGTGTTCGGCGTACTTGGCACCGCATGCCGGGTCATCGCGGCGGTAAGGCCCGCGATAATCGTCGGGCATCAGAACCTTGTGGACATGAGGAGGCGCGCCGGCCCCACCCGCCCCGTCGAACTTGTAAGGGCTCACATCGATCAGTGCGGCCGTATGTCCGTGATAGGCGCCTTCCACCACCACGACATCTTTGGCACCGGTGTGTGCCCGAGCCATCCGCAGCGCGAGGTCGTTCGCCTCGCTCCCGGAATTCACGAAATAGCAGACGCGTAGCGGTTCGGGTAACGTCGCACACAGACGCTTGGCGTAACGCAGAATGTGCTCGTGCAGGTACCGAGTGTTGGTGTTGAGTACCGCCATCTGCTCGGCGGCGGCCCGGACCACCTGGGGATGAGCATGTCCTACATGACACACATTGTTCACGCAATCGAGATAGCCATGGCCGACGTCGTCGTAGAGGTACGGACCGGTCCCGCGGACAATGTGGAGTGGCTCACGGTAGGAAAGGCTGAGGTTAGGTCCCAAGCGCTCGCGACGCGCCGCGAGCAGTTGTCCGCGATCAATCGGGTCCTTGGCGCGAACCGGATCGGGCAGCCCGAGGATCAAGTTGGGGTCAGGTGACAGACTGAGCCAAACATCGCGCTCGCTGGGAGCGGCGACGCCAGGGAACTCACCGTCGCGGTCCAGCATGTCGGTGATGACCTGAAGGTGGAGATGCGGCGCCCAGTTGCCGTTTACGCGGAATGTACCGACCTCTGCAAACGCTTCGCCCTGTGTAGTGCTCACGCCCGGCTTGAGCGTGTCGAGACAGCTCTTCGCGAGATGTCCGTACAGCGTGTAGAACCTCGCGCCGTCGGGCAGCTGGTGTTCCAAGATGACCGTTGGGCCGTAGTCGAGCCGTTGCCGGTTGTCTTGCACGCTCAGCACCCGTCCGTCGAGCGGTGCCCGGACCGGTGTGCCTGGCTTGATGAAGAGGTCGACGCCCAGGTGGACGGTGCGCCGCTCCGGGAGCTCGTTGTCAGGTCCCGCGAACGCGTCAGTCGTGTAGATCATGCGGGCCTCGTCGTACCGACCGAGCCCGAGCCTGACACCACGGTCGGCCATGAGCTCGAACACCTGATCCGAAGATGCTTTCGTCCCGACCAGGTCGGCAGCGTCAGGGAACTCGCTGCTCGCAACGCTGAAGTCGACGACGGTTCGATCGATGG
>JAOTWK010000406.1 GCA_029862935.1 Gemmatimonadota bacterium
TACCGGTCGCAGCCGGACTCATCGTGGGGGAAGCGCTGATGGGAGTCGGGTTCGCGCTCTACTACGTGTTCGCCGGCGGCGTGGGTGGGTAAGGGGGAATCATGCGGGCACTCGGCTATAGCCTGATCGTTGTGGGATTCCTGGGTGGTGCTCTCACGGCCGTGTTGGAGGAGCTTGCCGTGCCGTGGCGCAACTTCACGATTGCCCTCCTCGTCGGCGTGGTGGGAATCGCGATAGTGCGCGTGAGCGCGCACCGGGAAGCGAGGGCGGAGGGCAAGCTCGCGAGCAACATGAGAACGCTTGCCGACAGCATGGCGCGCATCGTGGAGCGGCTTGGCTGGCTCGACCGTCGCAAGGAGGAGTTTGATCCGTATGCCATCCGCCATCAGATCGACCAGCTGTTCCCCGACGATCTCAACGCGTTCGTGGAAGCGCGGAAGACCATTGCGCACGTCTATGGGCTCGAGGCCTACGCGGACGTCATGAACTACTTCGCTGCCGGCGAGCGGTACCTCAACCGCGTGTGGTCGGCCTCGGCTGACGGCTACATCGACGAAGTTCACGCCTACCTGGGGAAGGCCCATGAGCAGTTTGTGGGAGCGCTGGCACAGGTCCAGCGGCTGCAGGGGACCCAGGCGTAACTGGCAATGCCTCGCGCTCCTCGTCGTCGCCGCGGCCTGCAGCGACGGTGGGCCGGCAGCGCCGGCGGCGCCGTGAGCGGGGTACAGCTCGAAATGAATTGGACCGGCGTGAGGGATGAGACGACCAACCACGAGGTCTTCGCCGGCGCGCTCGCGCCGGCGCTGCGGTCGTACTTCGAGGTCCATTTCGGGACCGTGCTACCGAGTGCCACGTCCCAGATGGCAGTCCGTGTGGACCGTGCATCCCGCGTGAGGCAGGTGATCCGATGATCGTCTGGAGTTCATCGTGGCGATTCGGCAGGCGGAGGAGCTGACGATGGCGGAATCGATTGGGTCGGCATGGGAGTGGCTGTCCCGGCCCACATTCGCGGCGCAGCTCACCGGCTTTCTGCTCCTCGCTCTTGCCGCGTATCTGTCGTACGTCGTCGCCAAGCGGATACTGCTCACGACTATCGGGCGAATCGTTCGCCGCACGTCGTTTCAATGGGACGACACACTGCAGGAGTTCCAGGTCTTCGAGCGGATCGCGAATCTCGCGCCCGCGGTAGCCGTCTATTACGGCGTCGCGCTGATTCCGAGTTGGCCGGAGGCAGCACAGATCGTCATTGCTCGGGTCGCCGGTGCCACGATCGTGCTGCTCGCGGTTTTGGCAGTGGGAGCGTTGCTGTCGGCCGTCAATGCGATTTACAGTGCGACGCCTGTCGGCGAGAACCGACCGATCAAGGGATACATCCAGGTCGCCAAGATCCTGCTGTACGTCGTCGGTGTGGTGGTGATCGTGTCTGGACTGATCGATCGGTCTCCGATGCTGTTCTTGAGTGGTATCGGGGCGATGACGGCGGTTCTGCTCTTCATCTTTCGCGACACGATCCTCGCGTTCGTAGCCAGCCTTCAGATTGCCAGCTACGATCTCGTTCGAGTCGGTGACTGGATCGAGGCGCCACGCTTCGGGGCGGACGGCGACGTCATCGATATCGCTCTACACACGATCAAGGTCCAGAACTGGGACAAGACCGTGACCACGATTCCGACGCATCGTTTGGTCGACGGATCGTTCAAGAATTGGCGGGGGATGTCCGAGTCTGGGGGGCGTCGGATCAAGCGATCCATATACGTCGACATGAACACGATTCGGTTCTTGTCGGAAGATGATCTCAGCCGATTCGAGCAGTTCTCGCTGCTACATGACTATGTTGGCCACAAGCGTGAAGAGCTGCAGGAGGACGCAACGAGACATGCGGGTGAGCCGGCGCTTATCGTCAACGCGCGGCGGCTCACGAATGTCGGGACGTTCAGGTTCTATTTGGTGGAGTACTTACGCCGGCATCCCAAGATCCACAGGGGTATGACGCAGATGGTTCGTCAATTGGCCCCGACGCCAGACGGTCTGCCCCTCGAGATCTATGCGTTCACGAACGTCACAGCCTGGGGGGAATACGAAGACATCCAGGCGGACATTTTCGATCACGTTCTTGCGATCGCTCCGGAGTTTGGCCTTCGGGTGTTCCAGCACCCGGCAGGCCGAGACGTCGAGGCGGCTCTTGGGCGGCAATCGGTCCGCCCATCCACCGCCGCTGACTGATATGACGGCATCCTGCATCCAGCGGCGATGTCGGAAAGGGGGTGCGCCATGAGACACCTCAGGTTCGAGATGCGCATCTGTTTGCTCGTGCTCTCGGCGGTCGTCGCAGCGGGGTTCGCGAGCTCAGTCGCCGGACAGGAAGTCGTGGGGCGGGATACGATTGTCGTAGCAGGGGCGCATTACGGGGCTGGGAGCGGCCACCGTTTCCTGTTCGGCAGTGAGTACCGCGACCTTTGGACCCAGCCGCTACGCGTTCCGACGCTGGACCTCGGCGCGGTTGGCGGCGGTCTCACGCCGATTTCGGCTGGCGGCCGTTTCCAAACCAGGTCGCTGTGGTTCCGGGGTGCGGACGGGTACCAGTACGCCATCCGGTCAGTAGACAAGTATCCCGCGGTGCTTCCGCCTGAGCTCGAGAACACGTTTGTCGAGAAGCTCATACGGGACCAGACAAGTGCTCAGCACCCTGGCGCCCCGGCGGTGATTGCCCCGCTGCTCGAGGCCACGGGTATTGCGCATACGAACCCTTATCTCGTTGTGCTGCCTGACGATCCGCGGCTCGGAGAGTTTCAGGAGGAGTTCGCGGGCATGCTCGGTTTCTTCGAGCGACGTGCCACCATCGAGCCCGGGCTCCCGCCCTTTGCCGGCGCCTTGGAGATCATCGATAGTGACGAGCTGTTCGCCAGGACGAAGGAAAGTGCCCGCCACCGAGTAGATCTCCCAACGTTCCTCAAGGCACGCCTCTTCGACTACATCGTGGGTGACTGGGATCGACATCGCGGTCAATGGAATTGGATGCGTCTAGATAGCGACTCGGTTACCACGTGGGTCCCGCTTCCCGAAGATCGAGATCAGGCGTTCGCCCGCTTTGACGGTACCCTCCTAGGACTGGCGCGACAGTACGCGCCGTTTCTGCTGAACTTCGGCGACAACATGCCCGGAGCCTCGGCCTTTGCGTGGAATGGCCGAGATCTGGATCGCACATTTCTCGTCCAGTTGGGATGGTCGGTGTGGGATTCCGTTGCTGCAGACCTCGAGTCGCGTCTCACGGATTCTGTGATCGATGCGGCTGTTCGAGCGCTGCCGCCCGAGTATTACGCGGTGGATGGCGCACGCCTGACCCGGGCGCTCATGTCACGACGAGATCAGCTTGCGCAGGCCGCTCGCGATTACTACCGGTTGCTAGCGGGTGAGGCAGAGGTGCATGGGACGGATGCGGCTGAGACTGTCGTGATCGATCGCCTCCAGGATGGTGCGTCGGACATTCGGATGTATGCCGGGACGACTGGGGCCGACCGATCCAGCGCCCCCTTCTGGAGTCGCCGTTTCCACCGTGAGGAGACCGAGGAGCTTCGGATCTACCTCAACGCAGGCGACGATCGATTGGTGGTGCGGGGGGCACACCGGAGCATTCCGCTCAGGATCGTCGCGGGTGGGAACTCACTTGTGATCGACTCCTCGCGAACGGGTGGCGTGCACCTGTATGCCACGGGCGGCGACCGATGGCTGGGGCCGGTCTCGATCGACCGGCGACCGTTCCACCTCCCTCCCAAGAGTCGACCGGAGCAACTGCCGCCCAGAGACTGGGGCGCTTCCTCGCGGCCGGTGGTGTGGGCCGGGTAC